>DXZZ01000170.1:0-1748 GCA_019419425.1 Collinsella sp.
ACTTTACCAAACAAGAGTATTCGTATATAACGTTTAAAAAATGCAGGGATATGCTGGAAATAAGGGTGTAGCAATCTTGCGGCACAATAGATGGCAGCCGACGCGCACCTACGAAAGGAACCAATATGGCCGAGCTCCAAGAACTCCGTCGCTACCGCCGCGACTTGCACAGGATCCCGGAGCTCGACTTCGATCTTCCGCAGACGATCGCCTATATCGAGGGCGTGTTGGCACCGCTCACCTGCGAGGTGACCCATCCGTGCCCCAGCTGCGTCTGCGCTTTCTTCGACGCTGGCGTTGGCGCCGCGCATGCCACGGCGATTCGCGCCGATATGGATGCGCTGCCCATTGCCGAGGCAACGGGGGCAGCGTTCGCTTCGACCCATCCCGGCAAGATGCATGCTTGCGGGCACGATGGACACATGGCCATGGCGCTTTCGGCGGCAACCTTTGTCGACCGTACGATCCGTGAGCAGCCGGGCGCCATTAAGCGCAATGTGCTCTTTGTGTTTCAGCCGGCCGAGGAGACGACTGGTGGTGCCAAGACGGTGTGCGAGAGCGGCGTGTTCGAGCGCTACGGGGTGGATCGCATCTTCGGCTTCCACGTGTGGCCCGATCTGCCCGCCGGCACGTTGGCGAGCTGCTCCGGTCCGTTGCTGGCGCGTTCGAGTGAGACACACATTCATATCCATGGCACGAGCATCCATATCGCTAAGACCTATGGCGTTCCGGTCGAGGAGTCGCACGATGCGGCGCTGGCGGCTGCCAAGTTCTTGGTTTCCGAGCGCGAGCTCATGGACGAGTTGGGTGTCGACGAGCCCTGCATTGGTAAGTTCGGCCTGCTGCAGGCCGGCACCGTCTGCAATGCGGTGGCGGGGGAGGCCCATGTTGCCGGCAGCCTACGTGTGTTTACGGACGACATGTTCGACCGCGCGCGCGAGGGCGTGCGCCGCGTGCTGGACGATGCCTGCGTCGCAACGGGCTGCACATATGACCTCGATTTTGCCGAGGGCTATCCGCCGGTCGATAACGACCCCGAGCTGTTCGCCCACATTGCGCCTGTCTTGTCCGAGCTGCAACTCGTGGATGAGCCTTTGCTGATTGCCGAGGACTTCGCTTTCTATCAGCGCCATCTGCCAGGTGTGTTCTTCCTCCTGGGTACGGGCGTGCCGGAGGGACAAGATAATCCGATCGATTCGGATGGCTGTCCCGCCTATGCCACGAGCGCCCTTCACACTGATACCATGCTCTTTGACGAGGAAATCCTACTCAAAGGCCTCGATGTCTACAAACGATTGCTTGGCTTGGAGTGACGATGGAACGACGCCGACAGTCTGCCGTATATAGTCCGGGTGGATGCGGATGCGGTTTGCTGCTGCTTCCGGTCATCGCTGTGAGCATTGGCGTGATGTTTGTGTTTGCTGGGCTGGCTGCGGCGGCACTCGTACTGTTTATCACCGCCATCGGCGTGACGGTCTGGCTGTGCCGTTCTCGCGAGCGGCGCCGCGCCGACGGTAAGACCAATGTCGGCTGGGTCGTCTTCCTGATCATTGCGTACCTATTGAGCATCAGCTACCTGGTGTTCTTTGTCCTAATGATGATCAGTGCCTTTACCGGGAAATCCGTCACGGTGGGTTGATGCGCTGCCAGCAGACGGTCACGCAAAGTGCGTTTGCTCGGCGTCTGGATAGCTGCATTGGCCGTTTACCGCAACCTTAGCCCTCAGCTAATGAATTCAAGTTCAATCC
>DXZZ01000171.1:0-1730 GCA_019419425.1 Collinsella sp.
TAAACCTTATGCCCCGCCCCTCCGGAGCCACACGGGAGGCAGGTTAACTAATTCGAGCCCGGCATTCAGAAAAGTCAGTGCAGCAAAATGGCGATGCAGATGGTGCGAACAAGAAAGGGGCACGTTGCTGAAACGCGCCCCTTATGGGTGGGGTATGGGGCTAGCGCTCGTAGATTAAGTTACCTGCCAGGTAGGTGGCCTGAACTTTTGTGGCTTGGAGTTCTTGGGGGTCGATGGTGAGCGGGTTTTGGTCCAGGACTACCAGGTCGGCGTATTTGCCGGGTTCTAGGCTGCCGAGGTTTTGCTCGTCGCCCGCTGCATAGGCGCTGCCCAGGGTGTAGTTGCGCAGGGCTGTTGCTGCATCGATGCGCTCGCTCGGTAACCAGCCGCCCTCGGGCCAGTGGCTTTTGGGGTCCTGGCGCGTGATAGCCGTGTAGAGCACGTTCATGCTGGTAACGGGCGTGATAGGGCTGTCGGTACCGAAAGCTTGGCGAATGCCGCGCTGCTTATAGGTCGCAAACGGCCACATGATGCGGCTGCGCTCCAGACCCAGATCGCGCTCTGGGCCACCCGGATCGAGCGTGATGTGGCAGGGCTGGCTCGAGGCGACCACGTTGAGCTTGCGTAGGCGGTCGATGTCCTCGGGCAGGAGGTTCTCCAGATGCTCGAGTGTGTTATGGCCGTGCTGGGGCAGGCCGTACAGGTCGGCGGCCTCCTCGAAGATATCCAGCGCGGCATGAATCGCACCGTCGCCGATGACGTGGATACGCACAGTGTGGCCGCGCTCCGCAGCCGCCAGAACCAGCTTACGCATGCGCTCGGCAGGAACTGTCAGACGGCCCTGGTCGCCCGGGAAGCGCGGATTGGTATAGGGCTCGGTGAGATATGCCGTGTGTTCGCTCGACACGCCGTCGAAGAACTGCTTAAAGCCCGGTGCCGAGAGCAGCACATTGTTCGCGTAGCGGGTCTGGAGTTCTTCCAAGCGCGACTGGTCATCCAGCAGCGTGGGAAACAGATGGGCGCGGATGCCCAGCTTGCCGGAGGCCTGCAGCTTGTCGTAAACATCGTCGCGAATAAAGTCGCAGCCCGGCATGGGCATGAGCGACATATCGCAGATTGAGGTGATGCCTTGCTCGGCCATACGCTTCATCTGGTCGGCGTAAGCGCTCGCGATGCGGCCCTCGCCCAGCCACTCCAGGCAGCGCGGCAGCAGCTGCATAGCAGCCGCCTCGTGGGCGATACCCGTAGGCTCGCCATTTGCATCTTTGTCGTAACTGCCACCCGCCGGAGGCTCGCTGTCGCGCGTAACGCCGAGCGCCTCGAGTGCGCGGCTGTTGAGCCACAGCGTGTGCCCGTCGCCCGAGTACATAACGCAGGGACGATCGGGAAATGCCGCATCGAGGGAGGCCTTGGTAGGGTGCTCGGGCGGGTCCCAACGGTAGTCGCGCCAGCCCTGAGTCACAACCCAAGCGTCGTCGGGCAGGTCCTGGGAAAACTCGAGCGCGTGTTGCACCAGCGCCGCCTCGGACGTGCCCATATCCATGAGCATGTACGGCGAGGAGCCGACCGAGGTATGGAAGAAGTGCAGATGAGCGTCATGGAAACCTGGGCAGACAAACTGCTCGCCGTAGTCGATAACCGGCGTGGCGGCAGGCGCGGCGGCAATCACGTCATCGGGCGCACCGACTGCGACGATACGGTCGCCTGCGATGGCAATCGCCAGCTCGCGG
>DXZZ01000172.1:0-1706 GCA_019419425.1 Collinsella sp.
GCAGCGTGTGTTTGAGTGCCCGTCCTGCGGCAACAAGATCGGCATTGCCGACCTGTTCAAGCCGGGGACGTTTAGCAAGCGCCTGACCATGGGCGTTGGTGCGGAATATGTGCCCGAGCAGGGTATTCCCTGCGAGATAACGCCGCAGCAGGCGCGCGCCAATGCGCTTGAGCTGGTGCGCCGATATCCAGACGCCTTTGCCGGTCACGATGTGGAAGACGCGATTCAAAACGACATGATGCTCTTCTACTTCCCCATGGCGCTCGCGGACCTACGCATGATGGCGTCCTTCCCGGGCAAGGGCCTGAGCAGGGAGACCCTGGTGTACTACGAGGTGCTCGACTGGGCATATCCCAGGGCAAACTACCTGGACGTTCGCCTTATGGGCATTCTGGAGCCATGGGACTTTGCCAAGGTTGGGTCGTTCGACCCGGCCATGCAGGAAGGCGACTTCCGCGTTGTCTCCGTCGACGCGTCCACCAAGGACCAGGTGGTCATTGACAAGCTGGCGCTCGACATTGTCGGCAACGATGCCGAGACTTTCCTGGGACTCAATAAAAAGAGCATCCGCACCTGGGCGCGCAAGGCCCGCAAGCACAAGGACGGCCTGGTTATGGTGCCGGTCTACTTTGTCGATCGTCCCGCGTCGGATGGACGTAATGGCGAGCAGGTGCGCATTGCCGTGAACGGCCAGACGGGCCGTGCGGCGGCGGTGGTGTTTAGCGACAAGTGCGAGACGCATATTGTGGCGCCGCTCAATCCGAGCCTGCATCTGTCCGGCGAAAGCACCGTTCACGCCACGCCCGTCGAGGTCAAATACATCAAATCGCCATTCCTGTACCAAATTGTGCGCCGTGGAGGCGACGAGCAGCCACGTCAGGTGGCAGCGGCTGCCGAGGGTTCCTACCGAGAAGAAAAACCCAAGCGCAAGGGATTGTTCGCTGCGATCTTTGGGAAGTAGGGAAGCGGAGCCGGGGCGTCGGGCTGCATCGCAAGGTCATGAGACGAATTTAAGACTGCTGGGAACGTGCTACCATTGCCGATAGCCTTAATCTTGTAAGAAGCGGAGGCCAGATTATGGGTTTTGCGGATCAGCAGCTTCAGCTTCAGGTACCGTATTCTCCTGACGACACGTTTAATGCCTTGAAGGCAGCTATGGAAAAGCTGCCTAAAGTAAAAGTTGATAGTGCATCGCCCACAACAAGAACAGTTGCAGCCGAGATTGGTATGAGCCTTTGGTCTTGGGGCGAAAATATCGGTATTTCGGTTGTTCCAGTTGAAGGCGGATCTGGCGTTACTGTCAAGTCGTCATCTAAGGTCAGGGCAAACGTATTAAACGGGGGGCAAAAATGCAAAGAATATTGCCGAGATAGTCGATGCCCTATCGAAGGAGCTTGAGCGGTATCCGCAGGTTTCACAGACTATTGAGACGCTGGCGGATAGTGGTTGATGTAGTTGCAAGGCTTGAGAGGCTTGCAGCACTGCGTGAGAGTGGAGTACTTACTGAGGAAGAGTTTGCTGCAGAAAAGGCAAAAATCCTTTCGTAATCAGACACGATGGTTGGATTTGCATTCTATTATTGAACTTGTTTATACCAGGCTGAAAACATCGTGTGTAATAAAGGTGCGTAGTAGCCTCGTCTTGATTGGCGGAGGTTGATTTTCAATCTCAACGCAACAGCCTGAACGGGCCCCGCGTTTCCGCAG
>DXZZ01000173.1:0-1658 GCA_019419425.1 Collinsella sp.
CGGAGCTTGTATTTGTAGGTGGTGAGGGCCTCGGCGGCAAAGGGGCCGCGGGCGTGGAGCTTTTGGGTCGAGATGCCGATCTCGGCGCCCAGGCCAAACTCGCCGCCGTCGGTGAAGCGCGTGCTGGCGTTGGCGTACACGGCCGAGGCATCGACCGCATCCAGGAAGCGCTCGCAAGCATCCGTGTCCTCGGCAACGATGGCCTCGGAGTGCATCGTGCCGTAGCGGTTGATGTGTGCGATGGCCTCGTCCTCGTTTGCCACGACCTTCACGCTCATCTCGAGAGCCAGGTACTCGCGACCCCAGTCCTCCTCAGTCGCGGCGACGTAGTCATCACCCTCGGCAAGCCCGGCATCGGCGCATGCGGCGCAGGTTGCCTCGTCGCCGTGAATGAACACGCCGTGGTCATGCAGCACGGCCACGACCGCAGGCAAAAACGCATCGGCCACAGCACGATCGACCAGCAGCGACTCGGCGGCATTGCACACGCCTACGCGCTGGGTCTTGGCATTAACGATAATGTTGAGTGCCTTATCAAAGTCGGCGGATTCATGCACGTAGATGTGGCAGTTGCCCGTACCCGTCTCGATCACCGGCACGAGCGACTCGCGCACGCAGCGCTGGATCAGCCCTGCACCGCCGCGCGGAATGAGCACATCGACGATACCGCGGAGCTTCATGAGCTCGCCAGTGGCCTCGCGGTCGGTGGACTCGATCATCGACACGGCCTCGCGCGGGAAGCCCTTGGCCTCGAGCGCATCGGCCAGCAGCTCGGCGATCATGGCGCACGAGTGATAGGCCAGCGAACCGCCGCGCAGAATGCAGGCGTTGCCAGTGCGGATGCAGATGCCCGCAGCATCGGCCGTCACGTTGGGACGCGCCTCATACACCATGGCGACCAAGCCCAGCGGCACGCTCACGCGGGTCAGATCCACACCGCTTGCAAGCACGCGGTGGTCTAGTACGCGGCCGACAGGATCGGGCAGCTCAGCGAGCTTCTCCAGGCCGGCGGCCATGCCCTCGACGCGCTCGGGCGTCAGCAGCAGACGGTCGAGAAGCCCCGCCGAGGTGCCCGCATCACGCGCCGCGGACATATCGAGCTCATTGGCGGCAACGATGGAATCGACGCCGTCGCGCAGCGCCGCGGCCATGGCGCGCACGGCCTCCTGGCGCTGGACATCGCTCGCCGTGGCAAGCGCGCCCGAAGCGGCCTTGGCCTCAACGGCAAGATCGTGAACGTAGGTGGCTATATCGACCGACATGAACGGCCCTTTCTCTTAGATGTTTGCCAACCATGGTAGCCGATTTGCACGCATCCTCGCAGACGGCGGTAGAATTGGTCAACCCGAAACACCGCAACGAATGGAAGCATCACATGGCGCTCATCACTTCGTACCACGTCCCCGGCCTCTACGTCGAGGACCACAGCATCGACGTCCCCCTCGACTGGCGCGGCCTGGAGCCCATGCTTTTGGCCGTCGGCAGTACCATGCGCCGCGGCGCAATGCCGGCGCCCATCGCCGGTGCACCCGAAAGCATCAAGCTCTTCTACCGCGTGGTTTGCGCGCCCGACCGCATTAACGACGACTTGCCGCTCCTCCTCTTTTTGCAGGGCGGCCCCGGCGGCGAGAGCCCGCGTCCGCTGTCGCCCACAAGCG
>DXZZ01000174.1:0-1639 GCA_019419425.1 Collinsella sp.
TACGGATAAGGTCGAGGTCGTGTTCGATCACGATAACCGTGGCGCCCTTGGCAACGAGGCCGTCAAACACGCTCAGCAGTACCTGAACATCGAGCGGATGCAGGCCGATGGTGGGCTCGTCGAACACGAATACGGCATCGTCCTGCACGCGGCCCATCTCGCTCGCAAGCTTAAGTCGCTGCGCCTCGCCGCCCGAGAGCGCCGGCGTGGGCTCGCCAAGTGTCAGGTAGCCCAGACCCAGGCCATGCAAGGTCTGCAGGCGCGCCTGAACTTTCTTGAGTCCCACCGTGGCGTCGAGGGCCTCGTCCACACTCATGTCCATGAGCTGCGGCAACGTGAGCAGACTGCCGTCCTTGCCCTCGCGATGAATATGCGAGGCTGCGTCTGCATAACGCGAGCCGCGACATGCAGGACAGACGATCTCGACATCGGGCAAAAACTGCACGTCAAGTGATATCGAGCCCGTGCCATCGCACGTGGGGCAACGCAAAGCGCCAGTGTTGTAGCTAAAGGCACCCGCTTTATATCCTGCCGCCTTGGCCTCGGGCGTACGGGCGAAGGCGCGGCGCAGCTCATCATGGATGTCGGCATAGGTCGCTACCGTCGAGCGTACGTTGGCGCCGATGGGCGTGGCGTCAATCAGGTTGGCGCGCGCGATGCCCTCGGCATCGACCCAACGCACGTGCCTTGGCAGGCGCTCGCCGGCCGCCTGTGCCTTGAGCGCCGGGATGAGCGTCTCGAGCACCAGTGTCGTCTTGCCCGAACCCGAAACACCCGTCACCGCGACAAGGCGGCCGCGCGGGATATCGACTTCGAGTGGTTTGACGGTATGGATGGCATCGGTCGCCATGCGGAGATGGCCTAGGTCGAACATTTCGTCGTCAGCCACCTGCGGGCGCAGACGCTTGGGGTCCGAGCGCAAGAACGGCGCGATGCGGCTGCTCTGCGATTGTTCGACCTCGTCTACCGTACCGGCGGCGATTACATGGCCGCCGCCTGCTCCCGCAACGGGGCCCATCTCGACCAGATAGTCGGCTTCTGCCAGCACGCGCGTGTCGTGGTCGACAACAACCACGGTATTGCCGTCATCCACCAGATCGCGCATCACGCCCACCAGACCGTCGACATTGGCAGGATGCAAGCCGATCGAAGGCTCGTCCAGTACATACAGCACACCCGTCGATCGGTTGCGCACCACGCGGGCAAGCTGTACGCGCTGGCGCTCACCCGTAGACAGCGTGGCACCGGCGCGGTCGAGCGAAAGGTAATCGAGGCCCAGGTCGACCAGGCGGCGGGCCGTACTCAAAAACGAATCGCAGATGTCCCCGGCCATGGGCCGCATCTCGGTCGGCAAGGATGCGGGCACCCCGCGCACCCACTCAATCGCCTCGCCCAGCGTCATGGCTGCCGCCTGCGCCAGATTGATACCGCGCACCTGGGGCTGGCGCGCGGCGTCGGAAAGACGCGTGCCGCCGCAATCGCGGCACGGTCCCTCGCGCAAAAAGCGCGCAACGCGCTTGAGCCCCTTATCGTCCTTAACCTTGGCGAGCGCATTCTCGACGGTATAGACGGCGTTGTAATAGGTAAAGTCGAGCGGCGTGGCGCCCTCGCCATTTTTGGGAACGTAGAGAATGTGCTT
>DXZZ01000175.1:0-1619 GCA_019419425.1 Collinsella sp.
GCGGATCGGCCTCCATCTCGGGCTCATCGAGCAGGTCGAACACGCGCTCCGCACTCGCCAGCGCGCTCTGCAGCGAGTTGAAGGTAAACGACAGCTGCGTCATGGGCTCGGATGCCTCGTAGATAAACTGAAAGAACGCTTGGAACACGCCGACGGTCATGTGGCCGGCAACCAGCATGCTGCAGCCCACAATCGCAATCACGATCTGTGCCAGGCGGCCGATAAAGCGCACCGCGGGGCCGACGGCGTTAATCATAAAGTCGGCCTTGGCACTCACGCGTGCCAGCTCGCCCGAGGCCTGGTGCACCTCGGCAGAACTCTGACGCTCGCGGTTAAACGCGCGAATCACCAGACGGCCCGAGTAGCCTTCCTCGACTGCACTCGTAATCTTGGACACCCACTCCTGGCGCTCGCCGGTTACGTCATGCGTGCGGCGCGAGACCACCTTGGTCACCAGCAGCGACAACGCCGTAAAGAACAAAAAGACCAGCGTAAGTGGCACACTGAACACAAACATCACGCCCACAGCGCCCACTACCGTACCAATCGACACCAGCAGCTGCAGCAAGCCGCGCTGCATGCTCTCGGACATCTTGTCCAAGTCATTGGTCGCGCGGCTGACGACCTCGCCGGGACGATGCGCGTCAAAATAGGCGAGCGGCAGACGATTGAGCTTTTGAGCGATGCGGTTGCGCAGACGCAGGTTGAGGCGTTCGGCCACGCTCGACATCAAAAAGCTCTGGAGCGCGTAGAAGGAAGCGGCTGCCGTCCAAATCATAAAGTAGACGAAAATGGTCTTGCCGCAATGTTCCCAGGTAATGCTGAAGGTAGTGTCGTTGGCAAACGCCACCTGCATATGACCCCACAGCTCATCGATCACGCGAGCGCTGTACGCTGGCGCGGCGGTGTTGAAGATGGCGTAGAACACGATGCTCGCGAACACAATATAGAAGCGCCAATGGTCGCCGGCGGCCTCGCTCCACAAGCGGCGCACCGTCGCCCAGGTATCCCGAGGCGTCTCGTCCTCGTCTTCGTCGTCTACGTCGCGCATGCGCTCTGCCTCGGCGCGGGCGCGCTCGTCCTCGGCGCGCTCGTTTTCCTCGTAGAGCGCCTGGCGGCGGGCCTCGCGCTCGGCCGCCTTGATGGCGTCATCCAGCTCGAGCACCGCGGCAGCCTGGTCGACCGTTTTCTCAGCGGCGTCCGAATCGTTCGAATCGATAGCATCGCTGCACTTCTTGAGCTCCTCGGTCATGCTACTCACCTCCCTTCATCTGCGATTCCGCGATAGTGCGGTACACTTCGCAGGTTTCCATGAGCTCGTCGTGCGTGCCTAGGCCCACGACCTCGCCGTCCTTGAGCACCACAATCTGGTCGGCGTGCAAGATCGTCGAGATGCGCTGCGCGATGATGAGCACCGCAGCGTCACGCGTCTCGTCTTGCAACGCATGGCGCAGGGCGGCATCGGTCTTAAAGTCCAGGGCCGAAAAACTGTCATCGAAGATATATAGATCGGCATGCTTCATGAGCGCACGGGCGATGGCCAGACGCTGGCGCTGGCCGCCCGAAAAGTTCGTGCCGCCCTGCGCCACCGGGGTATCGAGCCCCTGCGGCTGATCGAG
>DXZZ01000176.1:0-1606 GCA_019419425.1 Collinsella sp.
AGAAGCGCGATGGCGGCGGCTTTAGCGGCAACGACGAGCGCGAGCAGACGCTCAACCAGCTGCTGACCGAGATGGACGGCTTTGATAACCATAAGGGTATCGTCGTCCTCGCTGCAACGAACCGTCCTGACAGCCTTGACCCGGCCCTGCTACGTCCCGGCCGCTTTGACCGCCGCATTCCCGTTGAGCTGCCCGATCTGACCGGCCGCAAGAACATCCTTGAGCTCCATGCCAAGAGCGTTAAGACGCAGCCGCCGATCGACCTGACTGCGATCGCCCGCGCGACGCCCGGCGCCTCTGGTGCCGACCTGGCCAATATCATCAACGAGGGTGCCCTGCGCGCCGTCCGCGAGGGTCGCAAGCGCGCGACGCAGGATGATTTTGAGGAGTCGGTGGAAGTCGTCATTGCCGGACAGCAGCGTAAATCCACGGTGCTGTCCGACCACGAGAAGCAGGTCGTTTCCTATCACGAGATCGGCCATGCCATCGTCGCCGCCCGCCAGAAGGGCTCCGCCCCGGTCACCAAGATCACCATCGTGCCGCGCACGAGCGGCGCTCTGGGCTACACCATGCAGGTCGAGGAGGACGAGCGCTTCCTGACGACGCGCCAGGAGGTCTTGGACAAGCTCGCCGTCTACTGCGGCGGCCGTGCGGCCGAGGAGCTCATCTTTGGCGAGATGACGACCGGTGCCGCCAACGATATCGAGCAGGCCACCAAGCTCGCCCGCAACATGGTGACACGCTTTGGTATGTCCGACGAGTTTGGCATGATGGCGCTCGGTACCGTGCAGAACGCGTATCTCAATCAGGACACGTCGCTCACCTGCGCACCCGGTACGGCCGAGCGTGTGGACGCGATTGTCGCTAAGTTGATCGAGGACGCGCACGATCGTGCCCTGCAGATCCTCAAGGAGAACAAGTTCAAGCTCCATGAGCTGGCTCGTTATCTGTACAAGAAGGAGACCATCACGGGTGAGGAGTTCATGAACCTCCTCACGCGCGAGAATCCGTTGATGCCCAAGCAACAGTAAAGCCGCGGCCGAGCCAGTAGACGCCGACGCCCCATTTGAGTAGCTTTCTCAAATGGGGCGATTTGTGTGGGGAGAGTTGTATATGAAGATCGTGGTAAGTGCCTGTTTGATGGGTGAAAGCTGTAAGTATAACGGGCTCGACAATTACCATCGCGAGCTGGTCGAGGCTTGCGAGCGCACGGGGACCGAGGTACTCCTCGTATGTCCCGAGGTTTTTGGCGGCCTTCCCACGCCGCGCAAGCCATCCGAGATTGCGAACGGCGAGGTCCGCACCTGCGAGGGCGTCTCGGTCGATCGCGAGTTTCGTCTGGGCGCCCAGCGTGCGCTCGATATGTGCGAGCAGGCGGGCGGGCCGTCCGAGATCGTTGCGTGCATTTTGCAGGACCGCAGCCCCTCGTGCGGTACGGGTCACGTCTACGATGGCACCTTTAGCGGTACGCTCACCGCGGGCAACGGCGTTTTCGTCGACCTGCTGCTGCGCCATGGGTACCGCGTGATTCCCGCAAGCGAATTCGATCCCAGCATGCTGGAACATTGTCCATAGCACTCGAACCCAACACTTCCTCACGGGTGAC
>DXZZ01000177.1:0-1604 GCA_019419425.1 Collinsella sp.
CTCGCGAGCTTGAGAGCCGCGGCATCGGCCTTCCCGTCGGCCCCACGCAGGTGCCTATCGTGTGCTCCAGCTGTATCTTCGACCTCGCCTTTGGTAACCCCACCGTGCGCCCCGACATTGAGGCCGGCATCGCCGCCGTGCGCGAAGCACTCGACCACACCCCCACCAAGCTCGAACAGGGCAACGTAGGCGCCGGCACGGGCGCTACCGTGGGTAAGCTCATGGGGCCTGCCACCTGCATGAAGGCCGGCCTTGGAGCTGCCGCCGTGGCACTCGGCCCCATCAAGGTGGGCGCCGTGGTCTCGGTCAACGCCTGCGGCAACGTTGTCGACCCCTTCACCGGCGAGTGGGTCGCCGGCATGCGCGCCGCAGCCGATAGCGACCAGATCGTCGACATGGAACTCGCAGCCTTTGCCGCCGCCGGATCCATGCAAATGCCGCTCGACCGCACCAACACCACCATCAGCTGCATCGTCACCAACATGGAGCTCACTAAGGCGCGGGCTACCAAGGTCTCCCAAATGGCAGCAGACGCCTACGCGCACGCCATCCGCCCCACACACACCACCAACGACGGCGACACCATCTACACCCTTGCCAGCGGCAAACTGGGAGCCCAGGCAAGCGCCGCCGTTCCCCTAGACCTGCTGGGTATGCTCGCAGTAAGGGCCCTAGAAGCTGCCATCGTAAACGGAGCCAAAACCGCTAAAACCTCCCACGGCATCCCCGGCGCCGCGAAGTAAACTAACTCGTCCGGTTGCCCGGTGGGTCTTGGTTATGTTTGCTGCTCTACAGTCCTGGCTCGCACGAAGAGCACATTAAGTGCTCTTCGGCTCGTGCGGAACTCGCGACAAACATAACCAAGACCCACCGGGCAACCTACTCAACTAAATCCCTTTCAGCCCAGGCCCCTGTGTACCGCGCGTCTAAGATCTTCAAATTCTGGCAGCCTGACAATCGATTCTTGTAGCAGAGGCCCCTTGGCCTTTAGTTTGATACAAGTTCCGCACGAGCCGGAAAGCACTTAATGTGCTTTCCGTGCGAGCAGGACTGTTCGCAGTAGCAAACTAAAGGCCAAGGGGCCCAGTCAACCTATCAGCAGCGATTACTCAGCAGCTAGTTGAATTTGAAGATCTTTGAGGCAAGACGGTATAGGCCGAGTGTGGTTTTGTCTCCGGCCCGTCCACGCAGATTGGTGAAGAACCCGACCACGCCGTAGCGGGCACGACGATACATGCGCTCGTCGTAGGCCTTCAAATCATTCCACAGCGTCTTTAGGCGCTCGTCGGCGCAATCTTCCTCGGAAAGCTTGGTGAGCACCGAGCAGATCGCCATCATCATGGTGAAGTAGCCCATCATGTACGAACGCAGGCGCGACGACTCGACATCGCTGTACAGGTGGTACGACTCCATCATGATGCGCGTCACACGGAACTGCTGGTCCAGACGCTTGACCATCGTTGCCTCGTTGACGCTCTGGCCCTCGCGACCGATAAAGTAGCGGTAGAGGTCGATGTCGGCGTAGTACATGGTCTTGCAACGCGGCAGCGGCACGTAGGCGTAGATGTTGTCCACATAGAACGTGTGCGGCGGCATGGGAAGGT
>DXZZ01000178.1:0-1561 GCA_019419425.1 Collinsella sp.
GACCCCGAGGAAAACGGCACGACGTTTTTGGAGAACGCCATCATCAAGGCGCAGGTTGCCGTTGAGGAGACGGGCCTTATGGCCATCGCCGACGATTCTGGCTTGGTCGTCGACGCGCTGGACGGCGAGCCGGGCGTGTATAGCGCGCGCTATGCTGGCGTGCATGGCGACGATGCCGCCAACAACGCCAAGCTTCTCGTTAACCTGGAAGGCGTGGCAGACGAGGACCGTACCGCGCGCTTTATGAGCGTCGTCGCGCTTATCGATACGGACGGCCTGGTCACTTATGGCGAGGGCGCCTGCGAAGGCGTTATCGCGCACGAGGGCCGCGGCGAACACGGTTTTGGCTACGACCCGCTGTTCCTGCCGGTCGATACGCCGGGCAAGACCATGGCCGAGCTCACGGCGGACGAGAAGAACGCCATCAGCCACCGATTCCATGCGCTCGAGCACCTGTCCGCCAAGCTGACGGGCGAGGAGTAAGCCGTGCGCGCGGTGGTGCAGCGCGTGCTCAACGCCGGCGTGACGGTCGACGGCGAGTGCGTGGGCCGCATTGGACGCGGCTACTTGGTGCTGCTGGGCGTTGGTCACGGCGACACGCGCGCCGAGGCCGATAAGCTGTGGGGCAAACTCCGCGGCCTGCGCATCAACGAGGACGAGAACGGCAAGACCAATCTGGCGCTTGCCGATGTTGGCGGCGAGGTGCTCGTGGTTTCGCAGTTTACGCTGTTCGCCGACTGCCGCCACGGTCGCCGTCCGTCGTTTACGGATGCCAGCGCGCCCGATGTCGCCAACGAACTTTACGAGTACTTTCTGACACTCGTCGCCCAGGACGTTGAGCATGTGGCGCACGGCATCTTTGGCGCCGACATGAAGGTCGACCTCGTCAACGACGGTCCCTTCACCATCGTCCTCGATACCGACAATCTGTAAGTAGCCTAATTAGCTACTTGCGCTGGGCTGTAGCAGGGTGCTATAGTATTAGAGTTTTGTCTATCTTAGGGGTATTATCCCCTTTTTGAATTGCACCTTCTGGAGGCCCTGTTCATGGAAGAGATGGAAGTCAATCACGTCGACGACATCCACGAGAAGCTGACCGATATGGTGGGCGATCGCGTTAAGGTGAAGGCCAACATGGGCCGCACCCGCGTCGTCGAGCGCATGGGCACCATCAAGAGCGTCCACCCGGCCGTATTCATTGTCGAGGTTGACGAGCGTCGCGGCCGTAAGTCGCGCCAGTCCTACCAGTACATCGACGTCCTCACCGGTCAGGTCGAGCTGTTCGACCCCGAGAGCGGCGAGCACATCTTTACTCCGCTCGGCAATCAGCTCGAGGAGCACTAACAGTGACCGATTGGTCTCTGACTCTTACCGCGCCGGCAAAGATTAACCTCTACCTGGGGGTTCATACCGAGCGTGACGACCGTGGCTACCACAGGGTCGATTCCCTGATGGCAGCCGTCGGCCTAGCCGATACCGTGACGGTCGCTCCGGCAAAGGAGCTGACCGTTCAGACGGTTCCGGCATCAGATTTTCCCATGCAAAAGAATACGGCGTATCG
>DXZZ01000018.1:0-31178 GCA_019419425.1 Collinsella sp.
TCAACTTCAAGGGCGCGACCAGAAGGTCAGCGCCCTTTCGTTTCACGTCACCTTGCCTCGAATGCGGCCCGCTCGCTGGCGTTGCCAAGACATCGGCGTTGCCGGAGTAGTCGTTGGGGACGTTCTTGTTTGACTAGTCGTTTAAGAACGTCCCCAATGACTACACTCAAAAACGGCGCCCGTCGGCGATGTTGCCGGCGGGCGCCGTTGTCGTGTGGGCGGTTATGTCGTGTGGACTGCCGTTGAGCGTCCGGGTCTGTGCTCTACAGCGAGTCGATAAAGCGCTGCTGGGCGGCGCGGCCGGCTTCGTCCCACTTAAAGACGCCGGCGTTGTCGAGCACGTGGCCAAACACCATGCCGACCTCCTCGTGCAGGATGTCGATGGCGTTGTCGGCCGTAAGCTCGTCGGTGCGGCGGGCAAAGACGTCCTCGGCCCATGCGGCGTGGCTGCGGCAAAGGTCGTCGCCCTCGAGCGCGCCAGCAAGGTCGTAGCTGGCATCGGCCTTGGCCGCCAGCAAGTGCTCGCGGACAGCGCCGAGCTCGGGAACCAAGCGCGGCGGCAAAATGGCCAGGCCCATGACCTCGATCAGGCCGATGTTCTCCTTCTTGATGTGGTGGTACTCAGCATGCGGGTGGAATACGCCCAGCGGATGCTCGTCGGTCGTGATGTTGCAGCGAAGCGCGAGGTAAGCCTCGTAGACCTCGCCGCCGGCATTGCCGCGGGAGTCGACGCGGCGGATGACGGGCGTCACGGTGTTGTGGGCCACGCCGTCGGCCGTGTGCGCGATAACGCCCACGGACTCGTCGGTCCACTCGCGCCAGGCGAGGATAATCTTTTCGGCAGCGTCGAGCAGCTGAGCGCGGTCGTGCGAGCGCAGTCGCAGCACCGAAAGCGGCCACTGCAGCACGGTGCCGCTGACCTGGTCAAAGCCGGGCACGCTAAACTGCGAGACTTCGGTGGCATGCATCATGGGGAACTCGTGCGCGCCACCCTGGAAGTGGTCGTGCGACAGAATCGAGCCGCCCACGATGGGCAGGTCGGCGTTGGAGCCAATAAAGTAGTGCGGGAACAGGTCGACAAAGTCGAGCAGGCAGGTCAGGCCCTTGCGGTCGACGTGCATCGGACGATGCTCGGAGCTCATAGCAATGCAGTGCTCGTTAAAGTACGCGTACGGGCTGTACTGGAAGCCCCAGCGCTCGCCGTCGAGCTTAATGGGGATAACGCGCAGATTCTGGCGGGCGGGATGGGCGCCGCCGTCGGCTGCAGCGGAGCGTCCGGGATAGCCCTCGTTTTCGATGCAGAGTTGGCAGGCGGGATACTTCTCGCCCGTGTTCTTTGCGGCACCGGCCGCGGCGATATCGCGCGGGTCCTTCTCGGGCTTGGACAGGTTGATGGTGATCTCCAGGTCGCCCCAGTTGGTGGGGGTGCTCCATTTGATGTTGCGCGCGATGGCGGCACGGCGCACGTAGCCAGCGTCGCAGCACAGGCCGTAGAACCAGTCGGTCGCGGCGCGGGGCTCGTTGACGCCCATGCGGCCGTTGAACTCCTCGTCTACAACCGAAGGCCTCGGCATCAGCGCGCCCATGATGCGCATGGCGATGCGGTCGCGGCCCGACGCCGTGTCCTCGGCGGCGCCGTTGGCAACGGCGGCCTCGGCAAGCGCGGCGAGCGTGCCCTCCAGGTCAAAGTCGGGCAGGGTATCGGGGTGCAAGAGCGAGAGTTTCTCAACTTGGAGTGCCCAAGTCATGTCGAGTGCGGGGCCCGTGGCGCCGATGCACTCCAAAATGGTGTTGTATGCCCAGATGCGATCGTCCTGGCCGATCATCGATCGGTGGATAGCGTATTCGATCAGGTTCTGCGCGGCCTCGCGCACGTCAGTCATTACAGCCATGCCGCGTAAGCCCCCTTGTCAGAGATGGCGTAGTGGCGGGCAGAACCCTCGCCCAGCCAGCCGTTCATCTTGGTGATAAAGGTGTCGACCAGGTCGAGCGGCACGAAGGCCTGGATGGTGCCACCAAAGCCGCCACCGTGGATACGAACGGCGCCGCGGCCGTCGAGCACGTGCTCGGCCAGCGCCAGGGCATACATGGAAGGCTGCTCGGAGCCCAGCTTGGCAACGACATTCTGCAGGTACATGGCAGAGCTGGCGCCGGACTCGCGCGTCAGGACCAGGAACTGATCGATGTCGCCGGCGTTCAGGGCAGCCCAGCGCTTATCGACCAGGCCATTCTCGTACCAGTAGTGAACGGCGCGCAGGCAGGCACGGTCGCCCAGTTTGGCACGCAGCTCGGGGAGCTTGGCGTCAAAATCGGCAACATCGACCTCGCACAGGCGTGCCTTGCCAAACTCGGCGGCGACGTCTTGCATCTCGCGCGGAACGGCAGCGTAATCGTCGGTGGCGGCCACGTGGTCGGCACCAACCTTAACGAGCACGAGCGCATAGCCGTGATCCTCAAAGTTGAGTTCGAGCTTCTGGGTTTTAGGCTGAGCCTGGTCCTCAAAGTCCATGTAGGCAAGGCCGCCCAGGCACACAGCGGCCTGGTCCATCAGACCGCAGGGCTTGCCATAGTAGTTGTTCTCGGTGCGCTGGCTCATCTGGGCGAGCGCGACGGGCTCGATGGCGGGTGCGCCCCAGAGCGTCTCCATGGCGCGACCGTATGCCGCCTCGACAGCAGCAGAGCTCGAAAGGCCGCCGCCCGAGGGGACAGAGCAGGTGAAGGCGAAGTCGAAGCCCTGGGGCTCAACGCCCAGAGCAGCGATCTCGTGGGCCATGCCGCGGACGAGGCTCGCAGACGTGCCCTTCTCGGACTCTTGAATACCCAGCGTGTCGAGCGTGATCTCAAACGTGGGATAGCCCTCGTCGGCGACGCGGACCTTGTTGGTGTCGGTCGCCACGGCAATGCCGTCGACAGCGACATCGAGCGAGCCGGCGATGACGTGGCCGCCCTCGTGGTCGGTGTGGTTGCCACTGATCTCGGAGCGGCCGGGCGCGTGCACATAGAGCACCTGGCGATCGCCGATGGGCCCAAACTCCTCCTCAAACAGCTTGGTGAGCGTGGCGAGTGTCTTTTCGTCGGGGGTGGTCATCGGAGTCCTTTCCTTGGCGCGTACGGGTAAGTTTTGCGCCGTTATGAGTACGTTAACAACATGAAGCGGCATGAACCAAGTGTTTACGATGCCGCACGTTACGGGCTATGTTAACGTACTCATAACACAACTCTTGTCACTTTTTGAGAATCTGGTAATCGGTAGAAATTCAGCCGTGAACGGTATTGCCGTATGGACTTATAAAGCAGAAGAGATGCGGATTGAAAAAGTAGAGTACGTTAACATGCGTCCGACGATAGCGGGCCTCGGCGCGGGCTAAACTCCTGCCCGGGCCGGCATTCACGCTATTCAGATCTCGCAAGGGTGAAGGTGATCCTGTGGCAAGGCGCCCGTCCAACGATACAGGTACGCGTCCGGTCTCCATGGCCGACGTCGCCCGCGCTGCTGGCGTTTCGCAGCAGACGGTTTCGCGCGTCGCCAACGGCTTGCCCAACGTTAACGAGCAGACGCGCCAGCGCGTGCAGTCCGCTATGCAAGAGCTCGGCTTTCGTCCGAGTTATGCCGGTCGCTCGCTGCGCGACGGTCGATACCATTCGGTTGGCCTATGCGTCAACGATGTCACCAAGTTTGGCAACCTCTCAATGATCGACGGCATCGCCAGCGCTGCTCGCGAGCATAATTGTGCCATCACGCTGGTCGAGATGTCCAAGACCGAGGAGTTTTCGCTTGCCGAGGCCACGCGTCGTATGGCCGCATTGCCGGTGGACGGCATCATCATCGGCATGAGTCGCATGGCACCCGATTTCGAGACGTTTGATCCACTGCCGGGCATTGGCACGGTCATCGTTACCATGTATGCGCACCCGCGGGTGACCACGGTCGATTCCGATCATTACGGCTGCTCGCTATTGCTTATGGATCACCTGTTTGAGCTGGGGCACGAGCAGATTCGCTATATTGGCGGCCCGTCGTTCTCGGTCGACGAACAATTTCGTCGCGCCGGTTGGCAGGATGCACTCGAGCGTAAACACATCGAGCCGGCAGAGCCGCTCGAGGGCGACTGGTCTGCCAACAGCGGCTACGAGGCCGGCAGGTACCTGGCCGAGCACGACCGCACCATGACGGCGATTTACGCGGCAAACGATCAGATGGCAAATGGCGCGATTGCCGCGCTGCGTGATAGTGGTCTGCGCGTGCCCGAGGACGTAAGTGTGGTGGGCGTCGACGATTCGCTCGATGATTTTGTAGCACACAACGAGCTCACGACCGTGCGATTCGATCTACATCAGCGCGGACGCGAGGTGTTTGAGCATGCGGTTCCCGAGGCGGGTACGGCGGGCAAAACCGTTGCCATCCGTATTCCCGGCCAGCTCATTATTCGACATAGCACGGCGATACTGCGCGCATAGTTTGTGCAGGTCAACGGCGGTATATTCCGCCTCAATAACAATCGATAAGGATGCTGGCGGATAGCCGTGGCTATGCAGCCGAGTGTTATGATAGACGGGTTCTTTTGTCTATCTAGGAGGCTTTGCCTGATGGAGATCACCAAGGATATCCGCTACATCGGTGTCGACGATCACGACATTGACCTGTTCGAGGGCCAGTACGATGTGTCCGAGAACGGTATGGCATACAACAGCTACGTTATCTTGGGCGAAAAGATCGCTGTCGCCGATTCCGTCGACGGCGGTTTTGTTGACGAGTGGCTCGGCAACCTCGAGGCCGTGCTCGATGGTCGTACGCCCGACTACCTGGTCGTCCATCACATGGAGCCCGATCACTCCGCCGGCATCGCTGCCTTTATGGAGCGCTACCCCCAGGCCCAGATTGTGGCTAGCATGGGCGCCTTCCGCATGATGGTCAACTACTTTGGCACCGACTACCCCGAGCGCAAGATGGTCGTCAAAGAGGGCGACGTGCTCGACCTGGGTGGCCACAGCCTGACCTTTATCGGCGCCCCCAACGTTCACTGGCCTGAGGTGATCTTCTCCTACGAGTCCACCGACAAGGTGCTTTTTAGTGCCGACGGCTTTGGCAAGTTCGGCGCCAACGACATCGAGGATCCGGAAGGGTGGGCCTGCGAGGCTCGCCGTTACTACTTTGGCATCGTCGGTAAGTTCGGCAAGTTCGTGCAGGCCGTTCTCAAGAAGGCCGCCGACCTGGACATTCAGGTTATCTGTCCGCTCCATGGCCCCGTGCTGACCGAGAACCTGGGCTACTACCTCGACACCTACAACACCTGGTCGAGCTATCAGCCCGAGGACGAGGGCATCACCATTGCCTATGCGAGTGTGTATGGCCACCTGAAGGCCGCCGTCGAGGAGCTCGCCGCAGCGCTCGAGGCTCGCGGCCAGAAGGTTTCCGTCTTTGACCTGGCTCGCGATGACATGGCCGAGGCCGTTGAGGACGCGTTCCGCTATGACCGTCTGGTGCTCGCTTCCATCACCTATCAGGGCGAGATCTTCCCGTTCATGAGCACCTTTATCCATACGCTTGCCGAGCACGCCTATCAGAACCGTACGGTGGCGCTCGTTGAGGCCGGCTCCTGGGCGCCCACTGCCGCCAAGGTAATGACCAAGGAGCTCGAGGGTATGAAGGACATCACCCTGGCGCAGAACAAGGTGACCGTTCTGGGTTCGCTCAACGACGCCTCGCGCGCCCAGATCGAGGCCCTCGCTGACGAGCTCTCCAAGTAACGACACGTTCACTTTTAACGCTCAAACCACCACAAAGGGGACAGGCACCTTTGTGGTGGTTTTTGTTTAAGCGCCGGCGATGAGGAGATTTGGGCGGGCGTTGTCGACGATCTCGGCGATTGAGGTGGCGACGGCGTGATCGGGGTCACGGTCCATCACGATGGCGTTGACGTCGATTAGCTCGGCAAAGCGGTACATGCCGCGTCCGTTGACCTTGCTGGCGTCCATGAGGGCAACGCCTTGACGGGCGGCGGAGATCATGGCTGTTTTGGTCTCGGCCATCTGCGGAAAGTCGGTGGTAAAGCCGCAGCCGGGAACGAAAGCGCCAGGGCACATGACGGCAAGATCGGCGTGGACCATTTGGAGCGCCTGCATGGTAAGTGGGCCGTACAGATAGCGATGGCCTTTGCGCAGTGCCCCGCCCAGCATGACGACATCGACTGAGGGCATGCTCTCGTCGATGTAATCGGCAATGGTAATGTCGGCCGTGATGACGGTGATGCCATCGCGCTGGTCGAGCAGGCGGACAAACTCGAGAGCGGTGGTGCCCGAGTCTACGAGCAGGGTGTCACCGTTGCCGACGAGTTCAATGGCGCTTTGCGCGATGGCCTGCTTGGCGGCGACATTGACGTTGATGCGGCGATCCTGGGTGGATACGGTCAGTCGCTTCTGGAGCGACACGGCGCCGCCATGCGTGCGGCGCAGCTTGCCGGACTCGGCGAGCGCGTCTAGGTCGGCACGGGCGGTAACGGAGGACACACCAAAGGTCTGGGCGATTTCTGCCACTTGCACCGAGGCGTTATGTTCGAGCATCTCCATGATGGCGGCACGCCGCTCATCGGCGAAAGCTCGGGTTGTTGCATGGGCCATATCCGCTCCATCATCGTCTGAAATTTGCAGGAATTGTGTTGAGTCTATTATCGTTCATTTTCTTTTTAAGTAAGAAAACGCCTTTCGATTACTTACTTTTTCTATAAAAGAAAGACGCTGAACGCCCAAAATTCAAAATCGAACACGCCCGCTCGGCTCCAATTCCTTCCGTTTACTTTTCAAAAGCGACTGTATTGACCTGCATGGGCTCAATATCTCGCACATGCATACCCGCTGAATTTCATACAATGAGCGCAGCAAAACGCAAGGTAAAACGCCTTGCGGACACGTACGCCCGATGTCCAGATGCGGGCGAGGGAGAGGAGCAAACGCTCATGGCACTTGTTACCACCGAAAAGATGCTCAAGGACGCTCAGGCCGGCCACTACGCCGTCGGCGCGTTCAACGTCGAGAACCTCGAGTTTGTTATGGCCGTTCTGGCCGCCGCCGAGGAGACCAAGTCCCCCGTCATCATGCAGACCACCCCGGGCACCATCAAAACCGCTGGTCTGGACTACTTCTACGGCATGGTCAAGGCTGCCGCCGAGCGCGCTTCCGTGCCCGTCGCTCTGCACCTCGATCACGGCGATGGCTATGACCGCTGCATGCAGGCTTTCCGCACTGGCTACACCTCCGTCATGATCGACGGTTCGCACGAGTCCTTCGAGGACAACATCGCTCTGACCAAGTCCGTCGCCGACGCTGGCCGCGCCATGGGCGTGCCCGTCGAGGCCGAGCTCGGTAAGGTTGGCGGCAAGGAGGACGACGGTCCCGCGGTTGAGGGCGAGAGCCCCTACACCGATCCGGCCGAGGCCAAGGAGTTCGTCGAGCGCACTGGCTGCACCTCCCTCGCTATTGGCGTTGGCACCAGCCACGGCGTGTACACGAGCGATCCGCACATCGAGCAGTCCGTGGTCAAGGCCATCCGCGACGCCGTCGACGTGCCGCTGGTTCTGCACGGTACCTCCGGTGTGCCCGATGAGCAGGTTGCCGAGGCCGTGAAGAACGGCATCTGCAAGGTCAACTACGCCACCGAGCTGCGTCAGGCCTACACCAAGGGCTTCATGGCCTACATGGCCGAGAACCCCGCCTGCTTCGATCCCAAGAAGCCGGCCAAGGAGGGTATGCGCGAGATCACCGAGCTGGTTAAGATCCGCATGACCAACCTCAACTCCGTGGGCAAGGCGGAGTAACAGCAAGGGTACTCCGACTCGCTACATATCCCGGGGAGGGACGAGGGCTTAGTTCCCCAATCGTCCTCGGGCATGCAAAAAGCCTCGCTGCGCACTTCGTGCGGCGAGGCTTTTTGCCCCCTGCGGAAAGATTGGGGAACTAAGCCCTCGTCCCTCCCAGGTTGACCTACTCGAGGTCGTCGCCCTTGTGGCGTTAGGGCGGAAAATAATAAGAAGCCTTCGCGCTGCGGAATGATTTTGGAAACTAAGTACGGGGACCCGCCCAAGCCGTTCTGCTCAATCGCCCTTGTGGTGTTGGGACTGAAAGGGTGGGACGCGTGGGTTATTTGGTTGTTAGGGTTAGTAGGTCGTTGGGGGTTTTGAGGTTGTAGGTGGCGTTTGGGATGTCTTGGTGTGATCCCCATGCTGCTCGGGCAAAACTGACCCCTGCCGAAGTTGCGCATTGTTCGTCGTAGACGGTGTCGCCAACGTAGACGACGTTGCCAGGATTCGCGCCCGTACGCCGGAGATATTCGAGCATGGGAGCGGGTGCGGGTTTATGTTCGGTTGTGTCTTCGACAAGGATGATGTGCTCAAAATACTTATCGAAGCCAAGGGGTGCAATTTCTTCTGCGTATTCGTCGCGCGCACGTGAGGAGACGATGCCAAGTTTGCAGCCGTTGTCGGAGAGTGTTGCGATAACTTCGTGCAAGCCGGGAAACACGCTGATGGTGCTTTTAAAGCTGGCGGCAACTTGGCACCAGCGATTCAGCGTTGCCTGTGAGTAGATCCCAAGTTTCTCAAGGGCGTTCTTGCCGGGTATGCCGAGGGCAAATTCAAGCTCGTGTCGGGGGAGCGTTTTGCCGGTTTCTTCTTGGATAATCTGGCCAAGCGATGACAGCACGCTTTCTTCTGTATCTGCCAATGTCCCATCAACGTCAAACACGATATAGTCAAAGTACTTCATATGATTGCTCCTCTCTGTTGTTTGCCTGCAAGTTTGATGCAGTGACAGAAGAAGGGTTAGCGGGATTTCTGCCTGGTGCTATCGAGATTCTGCCTCGCTGCTCGATAGCTCGAAGGAGTGCACCCCATTTGTTCTTTAAATACCTGGCCAAGATGGCTTGCTGTTATAAATCCGCATTGGCGCGCGACTGTCTGTACCGTTCGCGTGGTGTGTGCCAAAAGTTCGCAAGCACGGTTTATGCGGTATGCGCGCAGATATGCCGCCGGGGTCGTTCCTGCGCAAGCTTCGATAATGCGGTAACACTCTCTTTCGCTTACGCCGGCTGCAGATGCCATCTGGGGCACATCTATAGCGGCTGCATAGTTTGCGCGGATATAGTCCAGGATTGCCTTGAACTGTACGTCGCGGTTGGTCATCCAAGAGGCGTTGTCGGAGGAAAAGAGCGGTTCGGCCTTGGCGTAAATCTGAATCCAGAGCTCTGACAAGCTATTCCGAAGCGCCATCTCGTTCTGCGGCCGTTGAAGGTCGTGGTTAAAGGAACTCTTTAGCAAATCGATAAAGGGCATATCGTCGGGGTTGGTGGGCGACCATTTGAGCACATCGACGCCTCGACATTGCAGCAAAGGATTGATATAGCGCTTTAGAAGGCGTCCCGCGGGATCGCCGAGCATCGACGGCTGAAAGATATGCAACATTTGAATGGCTGGTGCCGAATTGGGTGATTGCAGCGTGCTGTGCAAAACGCCGCCGTTGATAAAGCCGGCGGACCCTTCCTCAAAGCGTACGTGCTCATGAGCCGCGCGCGTTCGATAGTCAATCGCTCCCTGTTCCATGTAGAAAAGCTCAACTTCGGAATGCCAGTGCCAGGGGACGGAATTGCCCGGATAGCGAGCGAATTCTGCGCGTTCGGCAATATAGGGCCAGTCTTCGGCGGTCTCGGGAAACGCTTCCTCGCGTCCTCCGCGGTGCAATTCTATGTGATCCATGTTTCGCATGGCATCAGTATAAAGCGCGATGGGCTTAGATTGCTCTTGCCTGTTCGGGGAACGCCTTGTTTAGGGATGCTTGGAGCTTTTCGAACGATGCTTGCAAGTTGTGGCTCTGGTTGGTTGAGCGTTTGGCTTTTGTGGTGGGGGAGTCGAGGAGGCCGTTTCTCTGTGTCGGGGGGAAGGAGAAAAGGTTTGCATGTTTTAGGGATGGCTGCTGTGCTGCGTCATTGGAAGAATGCATGCTTTTGCGGCCTCCTCGATATCCACCAAAAGGATGCGCTCGGGGTTTGCTGCTAGGTCCCGTGCGCTGGCTACATTATGCCGCGAGCGCAGATAAGGAAGCGCTAAAGAAAGGCTTAATCAAGTTTGGTACATCAATGAAACCGCAGGTAAAAGCTATCGAATAACACTCTTGAAAGGTTTGGCGCTTAAGGGCTTTCTAAGGTTTGTGGCGCAATTGTCGCGTATATGAGGGATCTTGATGAGCCCAACTGTGATTCCCCTAGGGAAAACACGGTTAGGGACGTGTTGCCGTGATTTCCCTAGGGGAATCACGATTAGGACGGGCGGACTAGCGACGCGACTCTGCGGCCCGCACTGTTTCGATGACCTTCTCCATGGTGGCGTCAATACGGTTCTTTTTGAGCTCACATTCCCAGATGGTTATGGGCGTCCAGCCCATTTGGGTAAGCGCGGCGATGGCGGTTCGGTCGCGCTCGACGTTGCGGCGAAACTTTGCCTCCCAAAATTCAACGTTGCGCTTGGGCTGGCTGGGGTTGCACTTGGGGCAGCGATGCCAAAAACAACCGTTGACAAAGATGGCGATCTTGCGCCCGGGGAAGGCGATGTCGGGCTTGCCGGGCACCTTCCATTCCAGGCGGTAGCCCGTAAGGCCTGCGGCCCGCAGGCGCTGGCGTACAAGCAGCTCGGGCTTGGTGTTGGCACGCTTATTGCCCTTCATGGACTTTTTGATGGCAGCGCGACGGCGCACCAGTTCGCGCTCGTCGGCGGAAAGGTCTGAGGTATCGATGCCGTCGAGCAGACCGGGCTTGGGACGCTTTTTGCTGCGGCGCTTGGGTGCGCGCTTGGGTTTGGTGGAGGGTTTGTCGGCTGTGTTGGGCGCGGCGTCATCGGCAGAGCTTGTCTCAAGCCGATCTTCCTTCAACTCAATCAGAGCATCGATGAGCCCCTTGTCGGCGGGCATCCATTCCACCGTGGCAAGCGAGGTGCGCGGAATCCAGCGGATATCAAGCTGGCGGTCGTGCTTCTGAGGCTCATCGGATTCATCGGCGAGCGAGCAGTAGTAGCACTCCATGGAGAGATGAAAATCGGGGTAGTCATATTCGACGGTGTAGAAATCGCGCAGGTTGGTGACTTTTACCTGCAGCTCCTCCATAAGCTCGCGGCGTACGGCGTCCTCGGGCGTCTCGCCGCGCATGAGCTTGCCACCGGGGAACTCCCAAAGTCCCTGCATGTCGCCGTAGCCGCGCTGCACGGCAAGCAGCTCGTCAGATCCTTCCTTGCGAATGATCCCAGCGGCAACATGAACAGTCTTCAACAGGAGTCCTCTCTCAACATCAACACGTGACAGGGTAGCTACCCGTACCTTACACAACGGTAAGGCAAGCGTAAGCCATATCGATGGTAGCCGACTCGGCTTCTTGCGACTATAGATGCCGTAGACTAATCGCAAGAAAGGACTCGGTATGCAAACCACGCACATGGCGACCCCGGTACTGGAGGTCGCGCATCTCGAAAAGGTATATGGAGCGCTGGGCAACGTGACCCGCGCGCTCAACGACGTCAACTTTACCGTCAACCGCGGCGAATTCGTGGGCATCATGGGTGCCTCGGGCTCGGGCAAGTCGACGTTGCTCAACTGTGTCTCGACCATCGATAGCGCCACGAGCGGCACCATCCGCATCAACGGACAGGACGTAACACGCATGAAGCAGGCTAAGCTTTCGCAGTTCCGCCGCGAGGAGCTGGGCTTTATCTTCCAGGACTCCAACCTGCTCGATACACTCACGGCACGCGAGAACATCGCCCTGCCGCTCACCATCGCCCGCACAAACTCGGCAGAGATCTCGACCCGCGTGCAGGATGTGGCAGCGCGCCTGTCCATCAGTCAGGTGCTCGACAAGTATCCCTACCAGATGTCCGGCGGTCAGCAGCAGCGCGTTGCCGCGGCTCGCGCGCTCGTCACTGATCCCACTATGATCATGGCCGACGAGCCCACTGGCGCCCTCGATTCCAAGAGCGCCCGCCTGCTGCTCGAGAGCCTGGAGGCGCTCAATCGCCGTCTGCGCGCCACCGTGCTCATGGTCACGCACGACAGCTTTGCCGCCAGCTACACGAGCCGTGTGCTGTTTATCCGCGACGGCAAGATTTTCACCGAGCTGCGCCGCGGCGACACCGACCGACGAGAGTTCTTCGACCGCATTATGGAGGTCGTTGCCATGATGGGCGGTGAGGGCTCCGATGCTCTGTAAACTCGCTTGGGGCAACGTCCGCCGCGCCGGCCGCGATTACCTTGTCTACTTGCTGACGCTCACCTTGGGCGTCACGGTCTTCTATGCCTTCAACACCGTCTCGATGCAGGTCGACATTGCCGGCATCAAGGAGGAGGGACTGTCCGAGCTCATGGGCAGCATGCTCGGCTACCTGACGTACTTTTTGGCCGGCGTCATGGCCTTTTTGATGGTGTATGCCAACAACTTCATCATGAAGCGCCGCAAAAAGGAGTTCGGCCTGTACCAGGTGCTCGGCATGCGCCGCGGGCGCGTCGCCACGATCATGGCGCTCGAGACCGTATTTGTTTCGGTCGGCGCTTTTGTCGCCGGCATTGTGCTGGGCGTGGGGCTCTCCCAGCTCATGACATTCTTTACGGCCTCGCTCTTTAAGACACAGATCGCTAATTTCCACTTCTTTTTCTCGGTGCATGCATTCAACCTGACCCTTGCTTGCATGCTCGTGATGTTTGTGCTTACGCTGCTGCTGAACCTTCGCGCCGTGCGCCGCACCAGGCTCATCGAGCTTATGGGTGCCGAGCGTCGCAACGAGAGCATCAAGACGCGCAACCCCTGGATCGCGATTGCCATCTTTGTCGTGGGCGTGGTGCTGGTGGGCGTGGCCTATTACCGTCTGCTGCGCGACGGGTTCCCGCTCACCGCGACGGAGGGTAAGCTGCAGGAGGCCATGAACCAGTTCGGTATCACCACGGCCATGGTTACGGTGGGTACCTTTGCCCTATTTTGGGGACTTTCGGGCATGCTCATCAAGCTGCTGCAGAGCCTGCGCAGCGTGTATTGGCGCGGCCTCAACATGTTTACCGTGCGCCAGCTTGCGGCCAAGGTCAACACGGTGTGCTTTTCGATGGGCGTTATCGCGATGATCCTGTTTCTGGCCATTACCTCGGTGACCTGCGGCATGTCGATCGCCAACGTGATGAACGAGAACCTGGAGCGCTATACGCCGGCGGATATGTCGCAGACGTATATCTATTACGCGTCCGATAGGCTCGACTACTACAAGGAGTATGTCAATTCTACCGAGGCCGATCGCATAGTGCTGGCAGACGCAACGGTCGATTTGTACTCTGCATGGCACGGTGACCGTATCGATCCCGATAACGTTGCGGAAAGTATCAAGGGCAAGTCGGCAGATAATGGCAACGAGGCCGGAAAGAAGGTCAATATCGCCGATGTTGCCGGCGAGCATGTGCAGATTGATTCGTATCTGAGCTATATGCTTGGCGGCTCGGATCCTTCGGTGACGGCGGGCGAGATGTGCAAGGCCATGGGCGAAAAGCTCCCCAAGGCGCTCGAGGGTAGCAATGCCGATGATATGGGCCTGTTTGTGACGCCGGCGAGCCAGTACAACAAACTGCGCCAGATGATGGGCGAGGAGCCGGTGAACATTGGCCGCGACCAGTATCTGCTCACGTGTGATATGGGCGGCGAGCTGGTCGACATGTACACCAAGTATATGGCTGGCGGCCATGCTCTTACCTTGGGCGGGCATACGCTCAAGCCCGCAACCGATAAGTCGGACGAAGATACGGCGGCCATCGCCAACTCGGGGATGGGCAGTAATCCGGGTACCGTCGTCGTTGCCGATGAGCTGCTGTCCCAGCTTAACCTGCAGCCGTATGCCAGTAATTTGCTCGTTAACTACAAGCAGGGGATGGATGTGACCAAGGCAGACGAGAGCATTAAATACACCATGCTCGACAATCTGCTCGTTGACGGCAAGGAGCCGGGGTCATGGGGAGTCTTCATCACGCGTTCCGAGCTATATACGCAGGCGGCGCAGATGAACGGCATGATTAGCTATCTGGCTATCTACATCGGCTTTGTACTGGTCGTTGCATGCGCGGCAATTCTGTCGATCCAGCAGCTCTCCAACGTGGCAGATGGCAGCCGCAGCTATCGCGTGCTGGCGCAGATCGGCTGTGACGACCGCCAGATTCGCCATTCGGTGATGGCGCAGCAAGCGGTGTTCTTCCTGTTCCCGCTGGTAGTGGGTCTGGCGCACTCCTTTGTGGCGCTCAAGGTGATCATCGAGCTGGTGAGCACGTTTGGCAACATGAGCATCGGCGGTACCGTGGGCCTCACCTGTGCGATTTTCCTGGCAGCCTACGGCGGCTACTTCTTGGTGACGTACCTCATGAGCGCCGGCATGGTACAAGCTGCCATCGCTACCCGCTACAGCGAGTAGCAGACGGACAAAACCGTCGCAAAATCAGAGCGAATAACCGCCGCGAAGGGAGTCCAGCTCCCTTCGCGGCGGTATTTTGCGTATCTAGAGCATCTCAGATGCAAGTGAGTAGGCTTTTTTGGATCTGCCGAGCACATCGCGGCAAGTGCTCAATAAAATCGCAGGTCAGGGCTGTGGCGTTTTGAGGTGTGCTCGGCATCCCGCCAAAAGCCTACTCACTTGGTTTTACTGCTAGAAAACCGCCGCGAGGGAAAGTAACTCCCTCGCGGCGGTTTTGGCATTTGCCCAGATAAAACCTGCCAAAATAAACCTGTCCCTTTTTGGTAGGTTATCGCTTCCAAAAGTGGAGGATGAGCGTCGTGCGGTTTTGCTGTTCGGTTTTGACCAGGATGTTGTGGATGTGGGTCTTGACGGTGCCCACGGCAAGGAATGGCTCGTCAGCGATCTCTTGGTTTGATTTGCCCAGCACAACCAGGCGCATGACTTCGGTCTCGCGGTTGGAGAGTTTGTAGGCGTTGCGATAGAAGGGCATCTGCTCTTCGATGTGTCGATCAAGATCGCTGACGTTCTTTTCCTCGGGCGCCTCCTGCATGCGAATCGAAAGCACGTGATAGGCGTAGATGATCAGCAGAATCGCAAAATAGCACGCAAAGATGTTCTCGCTAAAGTTGCGCTCGGATAGGTACAGCTGCAGCCAGGAGGGTGCCAGGCTCATGGGAACAACAAGGATGTTGTAGAAATCCTCGGCAACGATGCACCCGACCAGAATGGCGCCGATAATGAGGTGCTTTCGTTGATTGTTGACGCGCGCCTTAAGCTCGACCTGCGTGCTTTTATGCGCCGTCCAAAAGATATACAGTCCCACAAATACAAGGAATACCTGACGCATCGTATAGTAGAGCCACTGATGCATGGGGCCGGAGGGGACAGCGACGATAATCAGCGACTCGCACAGCAAAAACGTTAAGACGGGGATAGCGAACTGCTTTTTTGAATGTTTGTCGAGCAAGTCCATGGCGATGAGCCAAATAAAAGCCTGCGAAGCGGTCGCCACAAGGGTCCGCAACACAGGCATGGTAATTGAGTAATAGTCGCTTGCCGGAAAACTCTGGTTTTGCAGCGTGTATTCAAAAAAGAAAATCTCGGTCATCTCGATGGCATAGCAGATAAAAACGCCGCAGCCATAGACAAAGATGCGCCGACGAGACGAGGCATAGGCGGCAAGCGAAAGCACTGCCGTCACAATACAGATCACGAGTATCGCTAGGGTATAGAAGAACATCAGGGTGTTCATCCGCCACCGTCCCATCTCATTTCATCTATGGCCGAGCCCTGTATACCTTGTGGGATATAGACGTCTCAACCCTTCGTTCCATTGCGGATTAGGCGCCGAGATACAGCATAGCCGTATACCGTTCGCGGTTCTAGATAGTAAACCCCCTGCAAGCTGGCTACCTGCGGGTTTATATTGGTTTAGAGGGGGTGTAACTCCGTGAACGGTCTTTAATCCCGAATAAACTAGGTAAAAATTGCATACGGGTGAATGATAGTCTTGTCAACACGAGGCGTGATGTTCGAGCGCCTCATAGCAATAGTCGGCACGACCGGCGGAAAGGAATCGACATGGCGCTGCCTAAGGATTTCATCGACACCAACGACTTCACCAAAGAGCAGATCCTGGCTATCGAGGATCTTGGCCTGGCAATGAAGAAGGCCATCAAGGTTGACGGTTATTATCCGCACCTGCTCCGCAACCAGAGCCTTGGCATGATCTTCCAGCAGGTTTCCACCCGCACCCGTCTTTCCTTCGAGACCGCCATGTGCGACCTCGGCGGCCATGCTCAGTTCTATGGCCCTGGCACCATTCAGCTCGGTGGCCACGAGTCCCTGGGCGACACCGCTCGCGTCATGGGCGACCTGCTCGACATCATGATGGCTCGCGTTGACCGTCACAAGGACGTCGTCGGCCTCGCCGAGGGCTCCGCTGTGCCCGTCATCAATGGCATGTCCGAGTTCAACCATCCCACGCAGGAGATGGGCGACCTCATGACCATGCTCGAGAACCTCCCCGAGGGCAAGAAGATCGAGGACTGCACCCTGGCCTTCATCGGCGACGCCACCCAGGTCTGCGTCTCCCTCATGTTCATCGCCTCCAAGGTCGGCATGAAGTTTGTCCAGTTTGGACCCAAGGGCCACCAGATCCCCGACGGCGGCCTGCACGTTGGCACCGTTGAGGAGCGCGCCGAGTTCGGCAAGCAGATGATGGCCATCGCCGAGGAGAACTGCAAGGTCTCCGGCGGCTCCGTCGTCATCTCCGACGACATCGAGTGCATCAAGGGCGCCGACTTCATCTACACCGACGTGTGGTATGGCCTGTACGACGAGGAGGTCTCGGGCGAGAACTACATGGACGTGTTCTACCCCAAGTATCAGGTCACCATGGACATGATGAACTTCGCCGGCCCCAACTCCAAGTTCATGCACTGCCTGCCGGCCACTCGCAACGAGGAAGTCGTCGACGAGGTTATGGACGATCCCGAGCGCTCCCTGTGCTGGGTCGAGGCCGAGAACCGCAAGCACTCCATCCGTGCTCTCCTCGCTGCCCTGGGCAAGCGCACCCCGCTCAACGACGAGGGTGTCGAGTACTCCGCCAAGGCCGAGCTTCACGCCGCTCTCGAGGCTCTCGAGCAGCTCTAAGCCTTAAGCCTGCTAAACGCACGTTTGCGGGCGGCGGATGCTCGTCTCCTGTCGCCCGCTCACCGAGGCTCAGGCAATTGCCTTAGTACCTTGGGCCTCGGATCTGTCCAAGACTGAGCGAAGGAGCTCATCATGAGCGACGGAAAGAAAAAGCTTTCCTTTTTGACGGTCATTTCGACCATCATCTGCGTCGTCTTCGTTTGCGAGGCCGCCGCTCCTGCTGCTGCCATTGGCAACCAGCAGTTCTTCTGGTGGATCTTCCTGATCCTGACCTTCCTGCTTCCTTATGGCATGGTTGTTGCCGAGCTCGGCACCACCTATGACGGCGAGGGCGGCATTTACGACTGGGTACGCGATGGCCTGGGCGACAAATGGGGCGCCCGCATCTCGTATTACTACTGGGTCAACTACCCGCTGTGGATTGCCTCGCTGGCTACCATGTTCCCCGACATTTTGGGCATGGTCTTTGGCGTTGAGTTCAACTTGATCGCCAAGATGGGTATCGATCTTGCCTTTGTGTGGATCGTCTACCTCATGGGCCGCTCCAAGGCGGCCGACTCCGAGTGGGTCCTTAACGGTGGCGCCATCATCAAGGTCGCCGTCGCCGTTATCGTTGGCGCTTTGGGCATTTGGTATGCCATGGAGAACGGTTTTGCGAACGACATGTCCGCTGCCACCTTCCTGCCCGAGCTCACCAACACCAACGCTCTCGGTTACCTGTCGATCATCATCTTTAACTTCATGGGCTTCGAGGTCATCTGCACCATGACCGATGACATGGCCGATCCCGCTCGCGATATTCCCAAGGCTATCATCGTCGGTGGCCTGTCCATCGCCGTGATCTACCTGTTCGCTGGCTTTGGCATCGGCGCTGCTGTGCCGGCCGATTCCATCGACCCCGACTACGGCATGATTTATGCAGTCCAGACCATGGTGGGCGACTCCATGATCTTTAAGGTCATCTGCATTGCCTTCCTGATCACCCTGTTCGCCAACATGGCTGCTTGGTCCTTCGGCGTTAACTCCGTTGCTCGCTACGCTGCCGAGCACGGCAACATGCCCAAGGTCTTCGCCTCGATGATCTCTGATGACGACATGCCCAACGGTGCCAACCTGGTCAACGCCGTCGTTGCCTCCCTGGTGCTGTGCCTGCAGCTCGTTCCCATCGATGCCATCTCCAACGGCGTCTTCTGGATGCTCTTCGGCACCTCCGTCGTCTTCCTGCTGCTGACCTACATCCCGATGTTCCCGGCGTTCCTCAACCTTCGCAAGAACGACCCCGACCGCGAGCGCATCTTCACGTTCCCGTTTAAGGGTGCCATGATGAAGGTCATGCTGGCCATCCCTTGCATCGAGCTGATCCTGGCCATCGTTGCAACGCTGGTGCCGTTCTCTGCCGCTGAAATTGGCGACAAGCTCCCGATGATCGTTATCTTCATCGTGCTTCTGCTCATCGGCGAGGTTGTCCGCGTCGTCAGCGCTAAGGGCCGCGAGACCGAGTACAAGGGCCTCACTCCCGAGCTGGCAGCTCAGCGTCTCGCTGAGGAGGCCGCCGAGGCCGAGGAGAACTAGAGCACCCGGTTCTGGGGCTCCAACCCTCCTCGCGTACCAACGTGCGCTTCGTCGGGCTTGTCGCTCCCGACTCCAGGCACTCTAGCCTCTTCGAGGGCGTGCCCAAAGCGACAAATTTGCTTACTATTTCCTGGGGCGGGTGCGAGCGATAGCTCCGGTAACCACCGCCCGCCCCAACCTCTCTCTCGTATCCTTCGTGCGTTTGTCTCCACGCACTTGGTTACGTTGCCGCTCGTCGGTGCGGCTCCGTGAAAACCGGCACCGGGCGCCCCGACCTTTGCCGGGGGACGGGCGCCCACTATCTCTTGGTTTTAGGCTGCGGGTAATCCGCCCGCGGCAAACGATCGTTCGATTTGGAGGAAATCTTATGCGTACGATCACCGAGTCCGAGTCCACCCCCAAGGCCGACGGCTTCTTTATGCCCGCCGAGTTCGCCCCGCAGGATCGCGTGTGGATGGGCTGGCCCCACCGCACCGACACCTGGGCCCGCGGCGCCAAGCCGGCTCAGAAGCAGTATGCCGCCATCGCCCGCGCCATCTCCGAGTTCACCCCGGTCTATATGTGCGCCAACCAGGTCGACTATGCCAACTGCAAGGCCGTCTTCGAGAACGACGAGAACGTCACCGTTATCGAGATGACCACCGACGACGCCTGGTTCCGCGACACCGCCGCCACCTACGTCATCAACGGCAAGGGCGAGAAGCGCGCCAACCACTGGCACTTCAACGCCTACGGCGGCCTCGTCGACGGCCTGTACTTTCCGTGGGACAAGGACGAGCAGATCGCCCTCAAGATGGCTGAGCTCTCCGGCTGCCGTCGCTATCGTCCCGACGACATGATCCTCGAGGGCGGCTCCATCACCGTCGACGGCGAGGGCACCCTTGTCGTGACCGACCAGTGCCTGCTTTCCCCGGGCCGCACCTGCTCTGCGGTTCTGGAGGAGGAAGAGGATCCCGAGTCCATCTGGCCCAAGTTCCACAAGAAGTTTGAGCCTTGGAGCGAGGAGCTTCGCGCCTACATGGACGAGCACCTCAAGGATTACCTGGGTGTCGAGAAGGTCATCTGGGTCAAGGAGGGCATCGACCCCGAGGAGACCAACGGTCATATCGACGACGTTGCCACGTTCATCGCTCCGGGCGTCATGGCCTGCATCTGGACCGACGATCCCGAGTATCCGTTCTACGAGCAGTGCCACGCTGCCTACGAGACCCTCTCCAACGCCGTTGACGCCAAGGGCCGCAAGATGAAGGTCTACAAGCTCTGCATGCCCGTGAACCCGCTGTTCATGGACCAGGCCTCCTGCGACACCATCGACGCCGACGAGAACGCCGAGCCGCGCGTCCCCGACGAGCCGCTGATCGCGTCCTACATGAACTACCTGGTCACCAACCACGGCGTCATCGTCCCGCAGTACGGCGACGAGAACGACCAGCTGGCCGTCGACACGCTCCAGAAGATCTATGACGAGGTCTGGGGCGAGGGCGTCTACAAGTGCGTCGGCGTCCAGTCCGAGCAGGTCGTCTTCGGCGGCGGCAACATCCACTGCATTACGCAGCAGGAGCCGTCCGCGTAATTGTCTGGCTTCCCGAGGCACGGCACCTTGCCCTTCAATCGTCGGGCATGACCCTTAAGGTCTATGCCCTCCTCTTTCAGGGCAATCTGCCGCACCTCGGAAACCCAGCCGATCAATCGGACAGTCGATGAATCGCACCGTGACCATCTCGGGGCATTGATGGTCGGTTTATTCGATGTCTTGGTCGGCTGGGTTTTTCTTTGGGCACTCCGTTGCCTCCACTTCGGAGTGCCCGCCTCTTTGATTGAGTACGCGTCTGATCTGGGATTTATTGCGGGTTAGGCCAATTGTTCGCTTGAATATCCCAGGTCAGACGCGTCTTCAATTGCCAAAAGATTCCGGTCGCAATCGCGGCCGTTTTGATCGGAGTATCTATGTACCAGCGTATCGTTATCTACACGCGCCTGTTCCGCGAGCGTTGGTTCAACAATTGCATCCTCTCTTCTCTTTGGGATGGCACCTGCACCGGTGACGCGGCCTGCAACCCTACCTTGGGCTGCGCCTTCGGTACAGATGCCATCCTTTTTGCTGTAGGGGGAGCGTGTCGTGGCAGGTAAAAAGTTCTCCCTGTTCGAGGTCATCCTCTCGGTTATCTGCGTTGTCTTTACCATCGAGGCGGCCGCTCCGGCATCTGCCATGGGTAACGTGCAGTTCTTCTGGTGGATCTTCCTCATCATTACGTTTTTGCTTCCCTATGGCCTGGTGGTGGCCGAGCTCGGTACGGCGTTCGATTCCGAGGGCGGTCTGTACGATTGGGTTCGCCTGGGCTTGGGCGACCGTTGGGGCGCCCGCTGCTCCTGGTGCTATTGGGTCAACTTTCCACTGTGGGTGGCAAGTATCGCCTGCATGTTCCCCAGTGTCATCAATGCGGTATGGGGCATCGAATTTTCGCTTGGGGTCCGAATTGCCATCGAGCTTGCCTTTGTGTGGGGCGTCACGGTCATGGCAATGCAGCCGGTGGCCGAGGCCGATTGGGTCATGGATGGCGGCGCCGTCATCAAGGTGCTCATTACCGCCGTGGTGGGAATCGTCGGCATCTGGTTTGCCTGCAATAACGGCTTTGCCAACGATATGTCGTTTAAGACCTTTGTCCCCGATCTGGGAGACACTAACTCACTGACGTATCTTTCAATCATCCTATTCAACTTTATGGGCTTTGAGGTGGTCGCGACCTTTGCCAGCACGATGAAGAACCCATCGCGCGATATCCCCAAGGCGGTTATCGCCGGTGGCGTTGCCATCGCGGCGATCTACATTATCTGTGGCATCGGTATTGGAGCCGCGGTTCCCACCGAGCAGCTTTCACTCGATTCGGGCATTGTGGACGCGGTTGCCGCCATGGTGGGGCGCGCTCACCCGCTGACGATGGTCGTGGGCGTGGCCTTTTTGGTGACGCTGTTCGCCAACATGATCTGCTGGAGTTTTGGCGTCAACAACGTGGCGAGCTATGCCGCGCGCCACGGCAACATGCCGCGCCCCTTTGCGCTGGTGTCCAAGAAGACCGGCATGCCCAACGGCTCAGCACTCATTAACGGTTGTTTTGCCAGCTTGGTGCTGCTACTTCAGATTCCGCTGGGCGAAGGTTCCGACGTCTTTTGGGTCTTCTTCTCGATGAACGTCGTCTTTCTGCTCATGAGCTATATCCCGATGTTCCCGGCGTTTTGGCGCCTGCGTAAATACGACGACCGCCCACGTGTGTTCCGCGCGCCCTTCGAGGGCAAGGTGCTTGCGGTAGCGCTTGCGGTGCCGGTGGTAGAGCTCGTGCTTTCGATTGTTGCGACAATCGTGCCGCTTAACAGCTCGCCCGCCGAGATGTCAAAGTTGCCGATCCTCATGGGTGTGGTGATCGGCGTGTTGCTGGGCGAGGTTTCGCGCCTCATATCGCGCCGCGGCCGCAGCATCGACAATCCCGGCGTTGGCGCAAGGGGGACAGGTCGCTTTGCGCCAAAACAGTAGCGCCGCGAGTTGTGCGGTGCTAGATGCATCTTGGATTACTGCTCACGCTGCTCGGGATCAGATGCGAGCTTGGGTGCAAAGTAGGGGACGTGGCCCAGGTAGGGGCAGCTGTCCGAACGCGCCTCAACGGCGCAGGGGACATCGTCGTAGGTCATGGAAGAACCGAGTCGGGTGATGGCCTTGGCGGCGGGCGCGACGAGCATCTTGAGCGGAGCGATCGGTGCCATGGCATCTCCTTTCATCGGTGAGACACAGCTTGTTTATCTAAACGATACAGTACGTTTAATCGGTGAGTCTAATCTTGCGGCAAAGAATCTGTCAACATCCTCACAGCATCTAGACAGGGGAGGCGGGCATGAGTTTCGCGTTCTATATCTACACCACGATTATCATGGGTGTGGCTCTGGTGACCAGTGCCGTGGCATTGGTGGTTTGGCTCATGACGCACCGTCGCGACAGCCTAGTGGCCGCGGCGGGCTTTTTGCTCTACATGCTCGATATGTCGGTCATCTTTTTTGACGAGTACACTCGGCTCAAATATGACTACGCCGTTACCTTTAGCGAGCCGCTGCAGCACCCCTTGCTGCGCTGCGTGCTCGGTATTGCCATCTATGCTTGCATTGTGCTGTGGATGTTTGCGCGCTTGCGCAAAAGGCCGACGTCGCGCATGCTCGGACTTGTTATCGTGCCGTTTTCAATCTTGCAATTGGTGCTGGTGCCTCGCAGCGGTGCTGCCGGAGAGATGCAGCAGTATCTCTTTTGGCTCACGCGTGACCTGGGCAATGTAGGATGTCTTGCCTATGCCGCCTGGCATTACCGGCACAGGGCCACGCGTGTTGAGAAACTCGACCTCGACCGCTCAAAGCTCTTTTGGAAGGTGGCACTCGTTCTTGCGTTTTGCGTAATCGCCGAGGACACCTACATGATTTTGCTCTGCCGCCCCGACTCTCAAAACCCCGTCATCAGCCTCTTTTTGTGGTATCTGTCCGAGCGCAATATCTCCGAAAACGTGCTGCTCGTGGCATGCGCGGTCCAACTCTTTTGCCAGTTTAGCCATATCCTGCGCGTGTATGCCCGTCATCCGCGTGCCGATGAGGACGTGGCGGCCGAGAGCGCACGCTCTGGGGACGATCTAGCATCACGCGTTGTGATCTATGCCGATGCCCATAAGCTGTCGCGGCGCGAGCAGGAGGTGCTCACGCTGGTGCTGAAGGGCAACGACGCCCAAAACATCGCCAGCGAGTTGGTCATCAGCCCTGGCACTGTCAAGGCGCACTTGCATCGCATCTACGTTAAAAGCGGTGTCTCCAACCGAGATGACCTCATAGATGCCTTTTGGCGTTCCTAGTCCTATTCTTCCTTGCATGCGGGTCTTGCCGTGTGGGCGGGCACGCCGTTGGGCGTAATGACGCGGTAATAATCTCAGACAATAAACCTGCAGGTAAAGCGTGTAAACCTGCTTAAACTGACCGTTTGCGATCCCTGGCCTTGGCACGGATTTGCCCCTGTGTATCAATGGGTGTAGCGCGAAGCCGCGGACGTGGGACAGACGTCCGAGCACGGCTTGTAGGCACGCGCCGATGCGGGAGCGCTACGCTCCCAACCGAGTGCCCACGCGGGCGGTGCGTCCGCGTTGCAACCAAAGATGCCTGAGGAGGCTCACATGGACAAGGCTGATGTAGTTATCAAGAGCAACGCCGTCTTTACCGGCGATGGGCTCGAGCCGTTTAAGGGCGGCGTTGCCGTGCGCGGTGATAAGATTGTTGCCTGCGGTGACGATGCTCACCTGGCACCGTTTATCGGTCCCGATACCGAGGTGCGCGACTTTGGCGACCAGCTCGTCATGCCCGGCCTGATCGACTCACACACGCATTTTGCCCAGGGCGCGTTTATGACCGACCCCGATTTTGCCGTCAACCTCATCGACTGCACCAGTTTTGAGATGGCGATGGAACGTGTCGTGGCGTTTGCGGCCGACCATCCCGATAACGAGTGGATTCTGGGCTGCCAGATTATCCAGTTCCAGTGGGATGTCCCCGAGATGCCCACAGCCGCGATGATCGATGAGTACATCTCGGACCGCCCGGTCTTTCTGCAGCAGGTTGACCTGCATACCTTTAGTGCCAATACCTGCGCCATCAACAAGGTGGGAGTAACTTCGCAGACGCCCGATCCCGCAGGCGGCAAGATCCTTAAGGATGCCGAGGGCAATCTGACGGGCGTGTTTTCCAACAACGCCGGCGTCTTCTTTATGGACGAGGTCTACGACCCAGCGCCCGAGGTTGTTGACGCGTCGTTTGCAAAAACCGCCCGGCGCGCCAATGCCCTGGGAATCACTACGGTCGGCATGGTCAATCCTACGTTTGTGAGCATGGAAAACCCGTATGCGGTGTTGGCAGGTCTTAATGCCAAGGGCGACTTGCCACTGCGCGTGTTCCTGTACACCGATCTGTTCGAAAACGAGTCCTTAACGCTCGAGCAGATCAAGGAGAAATACGCCTTCTCGGGTACGCAGGTCGAGTGGCACGGCTTTAAGCAGTTTCTTGATGGCGTGTGCTCCGACCACACCGCTTGGATGCTTGAACCCTATAGCAATGCGCCCGATACCTGCGGTGAGCCCGCGGAGGATCCAGAGCGCATCCGTGCCGCCATTGTCAGGGCGCAGGAATGGGGCGTTGACACGCGCGTCCATACGATCGGCGATCGCTCGGTGCGTTTTGTGCTTGATTGCTTTGAGGAGGGCGAGCGCTTGCATGGTAAGCGGGGTTGCCGCCACTCCATGGAGCACAACGAGACGGTTCAGCCCGAGGATCTGCCGCGCTACGCGGAGCTTGGTATATGCCCCGGCATGCAACCGTGGCACATGCTGCTCGATATGGCTGACCTTGCCAAGGACGATGCCGTGGGCCCCGAGCGTGCAGCGCTTTCGTGGCCCCTGCACAGCCTGCTTGCCAGCGGTGCCGTGGTGCACTTGGGCAGCGACTTCCCCGTTGTGGGCTTGGAGCCCATGGAGGAGGTGTACGGCGCGGTCTTCCGCATGCTCGAGGACGGCTCCAACCCCGAGGGCTGGTTCCCCCAGGAGCGCATTACCATGGCCGAGGCCCTGCGCGCCTACACCTACGGCAGCGCCTACGCCATGCATGCCGAGGATCGCATCGGTACGCTCGCATGCGGCAAACAGGCTGATATCTGTGTGCTCGACCGCAACCTCTTTGACTGCGAACCGGCTGAGGTCCTCGAGGCCACGGCGTCTCTCACGATGATTGCCGGCAAGGTGGTCTACGAGGCCTAGCGGGGCTGCTGCATCGCTGGGCGGTGCCACAGCCTGTGCGTGCCGCCCATCCATTCATCCATCCATTCATCAATCTCTCATGGAAAGGGGAGAACAATGGCAGAAGAGACAACCGCCGCTGTTGAGGAGGAGCGTGAGCTTGCCTCGCAGCCGATTCCCGGCCTGGTGCGCAAGTACACCATCATCACCGGCCAGGGTATGCTCGCCCAGATTATCATGGTGGTCCTTGAGGGCCTCGTGATGGGTTGGGGCCTGGGTGCACACGGCCTGGCCTGTGTTTCGATCATCATGTCGGTCGAGTACATTAACCTGGCCTTTGGCAACCTGTTTGGCACCGGCGTGCCCGCCGTGGTGGGCAACCTTTTGGGTGCCGGCGACATTAAGGGCGCCAGCAAGGCGTTTAGCCAGGGTTTTTGGCTTACCACGATTGTGAGTGTGCTGCTTGCTGTGGTGATGGCTGTGTTTACCGAGCCCATCTGCGCATTCTTCGGCGCCACGCCCGACATCATGACCGATACCGTTGCCGGCGTGCGCACCTTCTCCGTGCTGCTGCCGCTCACGGTCATTGGTCAGATGGTCACCGCCGTCATGCGTGTGGACGAGAAGGTTCAGATCCAGGCCAACCTCATGACCGTGTCTGCCATCGTCGCTATCTGCTGGCTTGCGCTTTCCACGTTTGTGCTCAAGCTTGGCGTTATGGGAGCTGGCGTGTACTACGGTCTTTCCATCGGTATCTGGGCCATCGGTATCTTCTGGTTCATCGGCGGTAAGAAGTCGCAGCTCCAGATCAGCGCCGCCGACCTCAAACTCGACATGGCCATCTGCGGCCAGATCATTAAGATTGGTTTCCCGTTCTTTTTGGTGCAAGCTGCCACGTTCATCTTCAACACCGTTGCCAACTCGTTGCTTGGCCAGCTCGGCGGCGACATGGGTTCGCTCTACATCGCGGCCTTTGGTGTGATCAACGGCTACATCCTCTACATTACCATGATGGTCGCCCAGTGCTTCTCGTACGGCCTGCAGCCCATTGCCGCCTTCAACGCCGGCGCCAAGGCGTGGGCGCGCCTCAAGGAAACGCTCTCCTGCACGCTTAAGTACCAGGTCGTGACGCTTGCTGCGGTGTCTGCTGTGCTATGGGTGGCCGCAACGCCGGTCTGCGCCTTTTTTGCTGGTAGCGACCCGGCGCTCGTCGAGGTTGCCGCCAACGCCACGCGCATCGTTATCCTGGCCGTGGCCCTGGGCTATCTTGCCATGACCATGTCGATGTACTTCCAGGCGGTTGAGAAGGTGGGTATCGCCACGTTCACCGGTCTGCTCCGCTACGTGATCTGCTCCGTGCCGCTTATGTACCTGCTTGGCAACATGATGGGCGTTCAGGGTGTCTGGTTTGCCTTGGTGGCGGCTGACGCCATCACTGGTCTTATCTCCATCGCCCTCGCCGTCCGCGAATCCAAGCGACTTGCCACGCTCTAGACTCGGACACGGCCGGCCCGCGATAGTCGAATAAGTCAACTCGCCTGCAAGCCACCGCAATGGGGACAGTTCCCATTGTGGTGGCTATTGTTATTTAGGGTCTGAGATTTCGGCTCTATAAATAACGTTTTTGAACTGGGCTACTATAAGATTGTGGAAAACACTACTACAAGATTATGGAAAACGCTACTGCGAGATTATGGCAAATGATACTATACGATTATGGTAACAGCGTTATAAGGGGCGTTGATATGGCCGAGTACATTAACAGGGATTTGCATGAGTTGCTCATTCGCATGGCGGGTTGGTTTCCTGTTGTGTCGTTGACGGGGCCTAGGCAGAGCGGAAAGTCTACGCTGGTTAGGCATGCCTTTCCCGACTATTCCTATGTCACGCTTGAGGACCCCCAAACGAGGCGCGCGGCCTTGGAGGATCCGGTGAGTTTTATCCGCAACCGAAAGGGCGGACTCATCATCGATGAGGCGCAATACGCCCCGGATTTGTTCTCGATGATCCAGGTTGTTTCGGATGAGCGGGGAGATGCCGGTCAATACATCCTTACGGGATCGCAAAACTTTTTGATGATGAAAAGCATCGGCCAGTCTCTTGCCGGGCGAGTCGGGATCTTAAAATTGCTGCCATTTTCGTTTCGAGAAGCGGAGAGGGGCCAGCAGGGGCAGTTGGAAGTGGATTTGTTTGCGCTCGAAGGGGGATACCCTCGCCTGCGTTCCGCCGGAATGCCGTCCTCGGTTTATTTCCCCAGCTATATTGATACCTATGTTGAGCGCGATGTTGTGGGCTTGCTTGACGTGCGCAATAAAGCGGAGTTTCATAAGTTACTGTCCATAATTGCCCAGAGCGCCGGTGCTCTCATTAATATATCTTCGCTTTCTCGAGATACGGGTGTGAACGTATCGACCATTAAAAGCTGGTTGTCTATCCTGGAGCAGAGCTACCTGACGTTTTCACTGCAGCCTTATTATGCAAATGCCAGGAAACGTTTGACTAAAACGCCCAAGCTTTATTTTTACGACACGGGGCTGCTCTGCTACTTGCTCAAAATTGGATCACTGGAGCAACTTTTGGAGAGCCCTTATCTGGGGGCAGTTTTCGAAAACCTCATCGTTTCCGAAACGGCGAAGAGCCATCTCAACGTGGGCGAGAATCCCGAGTTGTATTTCTATAGGGACGACGGCAAGCGAGAAATCGATTTGCTCGACTGCACAAACTCAGGGAGTCCCAAGGCTATCGAAATAAAATCATCCAGAACGTATCACGATAAGTACGCCCGCCATTTACAGGCTGTATGCGATGAGATCGACATTGCAAAAGATGCGCGCTATGTTGTGGCCCGCGTGGATTCAACGTATGAGTCGAAAGACTGTAGCGTGGTCTCGGCGCGTGATTGGCTTTTGCGATAACAAGTTCGGCGTATTAACAACTGCCGCGAAGGGTCCGGATCCCTTTCGCGGCGGCTTTTTGCCGATCCGGTGCGCCTCAGATGCAAGTGAGTAGACTTTTTTGGATTTACCGAGCACATCGCGACAAATGCTCGGTAAAACTGCAGGTCAGCGCTGTGGCGATTTGGCGTGTGCTCGGATTCCTGCAAAAAATCTACTCACTTGGTTTTTGCTGTTAGAAGGCCGCCGCGAGGGAAAGTAGTTCCCTCGCGGCGGCCTTGGTGTTTTCCCAGATAAAACCTGCCAAAAAAAACCTGTCCCTTTTTGGCAGGTCTCTATTTGGTATGGCTGACCGGTTTGGGCTGTCTTGGAGAAAGCCCATGAGGCGGCACACAGGCTAATCCTGCGTGTCGCCTCCGTACATGTAGACGATAAAGCCGTCGCCGGTGTCTTGGCTGTGATCTTCTAGGATGCGCTTCATGTTGAGGTGCTCGTAGAACTGCCAGTCAGAGTTGCAGTCGCTCATCAGGAAGAACTTGGTGCAGCCTGCCCGGGCGAGCTCGGCGCGGGCAAGGTCGATGAGCGCGCGGCCGAGCCCTTTGCCCTGCCACTCGGGCACGATGATGATGAGGTTGAGTTGGCCCTGGGCATACTCATTGCCCGTGGCGGCAAAGCGGTCGGCCGTGGCCTTCTCGCGGCTGTCGCCAAAGAGCGAGCCCTCGAGCTTGGCGTCGGCGGTCTTTGCCATCTCGGTTGCCTGGGCGAACATCTCGTCGTAGCAGGGCACCCACGTGGGATTGGTACGCGGCTTGCCGTCCTCGAAGATGCCGATGCAGCAGGCGGCGATAATGCGGCCCTCGGCCTCGGCGACAAGCGCGATAGGTGAGCGCTGTAGCTGCATGGTGATGTTAAAGCGCGCGCAGAAATCGGCAGCTTCGACGTCACCGCGGTTGCGCAGCGTGTTGCACCACAGCTGGTTGTAGATGGCGGCGATGCCAGCCAGGTCGTCGAGCGTGGCGGCGCGCAGGGTTACGTTGTCAAGGCTCATGGAGGCTCCTTCCAAGGTGGGTCAGGCCACCTCTGAGTGTGACATGGGCGCGCCGTCGCCGCATCAATCATTCGGCAGACGAGTCCCGTTCCCTCGGGGACGGAGGAAAAGGGGCCACGAGCGAGGATTTTCGGACGCTTGCTCGACGAGAGTGGATAATCTCCCACTTTCAGCGCGATCCTAGGCCAAAAACGGGAGATTATCCACTCTCGTGGTAAGCGACCCGCGCGTTATCCATTCCCTTTTTGGTTGGTCGTGCTTGCACTTTAGCGTGCGACAGCGGATAATGCCGAGCATTCGACGATTCAAGCTTAGACTTCTTTGATTGAGGAGGCCCCGCATGGCCATGGAATTTAAACGCAGGCTGCCGATCCCCATGGAGATCCGCGAGGAAATGCCGCTGTCCGCTGAGCTTACTGCTAAGAAGCAGGCATTCGACGCCGAGGTCGCCAAGGTCTTTACCGGCGAGGACGCGCGCAAGGTGCTCATCATCGGACCGTGCTCTGCCGACCGCGAGGACTCGGTCCTCGAGTACATGAACCGCCTGGCCAAAACCGCCGAGGAGGTCAAGGACAAGCTCATCATCATCCCGCGCGTCTACACCAACAAGCCGCGCACCAAGGGCACCGGTTACAAGGGCCTGCTGCACAACCCCGATCCCGAGGCGCCCGACGATCTGCTCGAAGGCGTTAAGGCCATTCGCCACATGCACTTGCGCGTCATCGAGGAGACTGGCTTCTTCACTGCCGACGAGATGCTCTACCCGTCCAACTACCAGTACCTCGTCGACCTGTTGAGCTACGTCGCCGTGGGTGCGCGTTCGGTCGAGAACCAGGAGCACCGTCTGGTGTCGAGCGGCATTTCGGTGCCGGTGGGCATGAAAAATCCTACAGCCGGTTCCACTACCGTCATGCTCAACTCCATCTACGCCGCCCAGGCGCACCAGAGCTTTATCTTCCGCAACTGGGAGGTCGAGTGCGACGGCAACCCGCTCGCGCACGCCGTCATGCGCGGCTACATCGGTCTCGACGGTCGCACTTACCCCAATTACCACTACGAGCACCTGGAGCGCCTTGCCGAGCGCTATACCGAGCACGCCGGCTACGCCAACCCGGCGGCGGTTATCGACTGCAACCATGACAACTCGGGCAAGCGCCCGCTGGAGCAGTATCGCATCTGCAAGGAAGTGCTCGACAGCTGTCGCCGCAACGAATCCATCTCCAAACTGGTCAAGGGCTTTATGATCGAGTCCTACCTGGAGGATGGCAACCAGCCGGTCGACGGCGGCGTCTTTGGCAAGTCGATCACCGACCCGTGCCTGGGCTGGGAAAAGACCGACTATCTGATCCACGAGATCGCGGAGCGTGTTTAGTTACGCGGGTTTACCAACCCGCGTAACGGCTCGACGCTGCGCGCCGCCCAGAGCGACAATTTGTCATTCAAAAGGCAAGGCATGACCAGAAGGTCAATGCCCTGCCTTTTTCATGCCAACTTGTACGCTCTGGACGGCGCTCGCTGTCCGTCCTCTACCTGCGGGGTTGTCCTGCTCCAGGGCACTCATTGGGGACAGACTTAAATGAGTGCTCGCAGAATGAGAGTGGATAGTCTGCCGTTTATAAGTAGTTGTTGGGGACGTTCTTGTTGTTTGACTAGTCGTTTAAGAACGTCCATTACAGTCGAAATTGTCAGCCCGGGACCGTCT
>DXZZ01000019.1:0-30638 GCA_019419425.1 Collinsella sp.
AATCTGTAACAGGTAGAGACGATTTAGCCCGCTAGATGTTACAAATCGAGACGGAAGATGCTAGTCACAGGCGATGTCGAGGTTCTTGCCGACGAGGCCTACGTAGCCGCCTTCGGCTGCCTTGGGGCTGTCGGCGTGGCAGAGAACCCACTTGTCGGCCTTCCAGTAGCAGTAGCTGTCACCGGCGGCAGGCATGTCGGCTGCAGCCTCGGGGCGCGGGCCGTTGGTGCCCGCCGGCAGCGCCACCATCACCTGGAAGCCGCCGTCGTCGACCATGCAGGGCGTATAGTGGAGCGTGGTGTTGAAAACCTCGACAACCTTGCCCGCCGGCACGCGGAACGCCTTGACGCATGCGGTGTCGAGCTTGCCGTCCTCGATCTCCCAGCGATGCGCCACAAGCAGGATAAAGTCGCGGGCGCCCAGGTTGAATTCGCTGGCGCGGTGATACTCCAGGCAGTTGAGACGCGTGTTGTGGCCGTTGCACCAGCCGAGCTGGAAGAGACGACCGCCAAACATGAGAAAGCCCAGTTTATCGGCATCCTTGACGCCCTCGAGCTCCGGCGCGCTTGCTACGTACTTGCTGCCCTCGGGAATGGGCGTGGCAGAGAGCGCCTCGAGCACGGGCGACGTGAGCTCGGACGGAACGTCATCCCAAACGTTGCCATAGGATTTGAATTCGGAATCGTTGACAGAGTAGATATGCATGTTCACTCCTGTTCGTAAATGTGACTATACGAACATTCTAGAACAAACATGAGCGATTTTGAACGCTCGTCCCGACCAATCAACAAAAAGGCGCCCCCGCATAAGCGAAGGCGCCCAATGCGCGCGTTTTGGGCGATAAAGCCCTTACGCCTGCTGATAGTGCAGGTGCTTCTCGTCGATATCGGCCAGGTCGCGGTTGAGGTAACGGCGCGCGAGCCAGTTCGCCATGGGAAGGTTCTGGTCCAGGTAGTTACCGCACTCCTCGGGAGCGGCACCGGGGACATCGCCCTCAAAGCCGGCGACAAACTCGAACAGCTCACGCACGAGTGGCAGAATCTCCTCACTCGTCAGCTCACCAAAAACGACGAGGTAAAAGCCCGTGCGGCAGCCCATGGGACCAAAGTAGACAATGCGGCTCGACCACTCGGCATGATTGCGAAGGAACGTCGCGCCCAGGTGCTCGATGGTGTGGCACTCGGCCGTGTTCATGACCGGCTCCTTGTTGGGCGTGGTCAGGCGCAGGTCAAACGTGGTGACGGCGGCACCGGTCGCCGGATCGCGGTCGATGCGGCTCACATACACGCCGGGCTCAAGCAGCAGATGATCAACGGAAAAGCTGGCGATGCGCTCCATGGCAGATCCTCTCGATAGTCAAATTGGAACGGGGCTCTTTTAGCTGGTTCGAATGGTCGCACTAATCATACCAGTCAAAAAAGCCCCGTCCCAAAAAGACAACTTAGCCAAGGACACGGGCCATACGCGTCTTGAACTCGGACAGGAAGCGCGGAGCATCCACGGTCAGTGCCACAAGCGCGCTCTTGTCCGGATCGGACAGGCGATGCTCATCGCAAATGGTGCGGCCGCGATACTCGCCCAGCAGATCAACACGCAGATTGCAGCCGAGCGCACCCACGAGCGTTGGATCAATCGCCACGGCAACCGCCAGCGGATCATGCAGCGCGCAGCCGCCCAGGTAGGGCGCGTTCATCTCGTACGAGCCAATGTAGTGCTCGACCATGCTCGCAAATGCGCAGCCAGCCATAGTGCCCGAGCCCGTCCAGCCGGCAATGTCGCGGCGTGTGAGCACCACGCGATGCGTCACGTCCAGACCCACCATGGTGAGCTTATGGCCCGAGCGCAGCACCGCGTCGGCTGCCTCGGGGTCGCTCGCCATGTTGGCCTCGGCGCCCGCGCTCACGTTGCCGGGCACGGTAAGGGCGCCGCCCATCACGACCACGCGGCCGATGGACATCATCGCCGCCGCATCGCGCTCCAGGGCGAGCGCCAGGTTGGAGAGCGGGCCAGTCGCTACGTAGACCAGATCGGGACCATAGGTACGCGCGGCATCGATCAGATAATCGACCGCCGCGTTGCCGTCGGCCGAGGTCGCTCCCACCGGCTCGTAGGGCGACGCGGGCACGCTCGCGCCGCCGATGCCGTTCTTGCCGTGAATGAGCGCGGTGGACGCCGGCGGCGTATAGGGCTCAGTCGCCTGCAGAGGACGGTCGGCACCCAGGTACACCGGAACCTCGGGGCGACCCAGCAGATCGAGCACCGCCAGGCAGTTGTGCGCCGATTGCTCGACGCGCACGTTGCCAAAGCACGTGGTGATGCCCACGAGCTCCACCTCGGGGCTCGCGATGGCATAGGCGAGCGCCATCGCATCGTCCACACCCATATCCAGATCAAGGATCAGCTTCTTGGTTGCCATTGTTCTACTCCGCTTCTCCGTCTTTATCGTTTAACCAAACCAATGTTCAACTTCGGCGCGCGTGGGAATCGATTGCTGAGCGCCCAGGCGCGATACCGTCACTGCCGAGGCGCGAGCACCCGCGGCCATGCACTCAAAGAGTTGCAAGCCCTCTAGGCGAGCCGCCGCCAACGCACCGATAAACGTATCGCCGGCGGCCGTGGTATCGACTACCGTACTTGAAAGTGCCGGCATGCGCAGCAGCTCACCGCCATCGCCGAGCGTAACCGAGCCGGCACCGCCCAGCGTGATGACCGCGGCGCCGGCGCCCTTGTCGAGCAGCGCATTGAGCGCGGCGACGCAACTCGCATCATCCATGGGCAGAATGCCCGTCAGCATCTGGCACTCGGTCTCGTTGGGGCAGACCAGGTCGACCGCAGGCCACGCTCCTGCCGGCAGGTCGCAGGCGGGCGCCGGGTTAAAGATCGTATAGAACCCCAGCTCGTGAGCACAAGCAAGCGCCTCGGCCGTCGCCGCAAGGTCACATTCGCCCTGGGCAATAAAGACGCTTCCGACAGCCGGGGCAATCTCGCTGGCATCGCCGTCGAGCTCGTCGGCCACCAAGCGCCTCAGTGCGCGGGCAACGTCCTCGCCCGCAAGCGCATGGTTGGCGCCCGGCGACAGCACGATGCGGTTGTCGCTCTCACAGCGAATGATAGTCGCGGTACCGGTCTCCACGTCATCGCGACGCGCCACAAACTCAACGCCCACGCCGGCATCCTGGAGCCCTGCCACAAGCGCATCGCCAAAGGTATCGCGCCCAACAGCGCCGATCATGCACGTGCGCGCACCCATGCGCGCAGCGGCAACGGCCTGATTGGCTCCCTTACCGCCGGCGTTGGTGATAAAACCGCTGCCACCGACGGTCTCGCCCGCGCGCGGCATGCGCTCGCACGCCACCGAAAGGTCCATGTTCATGCTGCCGAACACCGCAACGATGCTGTGATCCGCCATGGAAACCTCCTCGTCTTCAGGCTTTGCGCCCACCGTCGACCAACGATTGTGCACTCTCGCACCCCCTATAACTTTAGTCCACTTTGATGTGGACGCGCGCTTGAGCTTGCGCCAGCAGCAAGCATTCACAGGGGCAGGCAGCTACAATGAATACGTGCTGATTATTCTCGTCATTGGATGATGTTTTATGGAACAACTCTCGCAATCGGGCTCGCGCGGTCGGCGCCGCACGGGCAACGAGCCGGCGCCGCACGAACGCGTGAAGGGCGGGCACCGCGCCAACGAGCCGCGACGCACCGCGAGCCCCCATCGCGCTTCTGCCAACAACGCGGGCCGCGCCAACACTCCCGCCGCGGAGCAGACGCCCGCTCGCCCCAAGTCCCGCTACATCCCCGCGCTCGACGGCCTGCGCACGCTTGCCGTCGTCGCGGTGGTGCTGTATCACCTCAACCTCACGTGGGCGCAGGGCGGTCTGCTCGGCGTCACGATCTTCTTTGTGCTTTCGGGCTATCTGATCACACGCCTGCTACTCAACGAAGTCGCTAAGACCGGCCGCATCGACCTCAAGAGCTTCTGGATTCGCCGCATCCGTCGCCTGGTCCCCGCCGTGGTAACGGTAGTGTTCGTGACCTGCGCGCTGTGCACCATCTTTAACCACGTGATGCTCACCAAGATGCGCCCCGACATCCTGCCGTCGCTGCTGTTCTTCAACAACTGGTGGCAGATTGCCCAAAACGTCTCGTACTTCAACGCCCTGGGCGACCCCTCGCCGCTTACGCACTTTTGGTCGCTCGCCATCGAGGAACAGTTCTACCTGGTTTGGCCCCCGCTGCTGTTTGCCATGGTATCCATGCATGTGAGCAAACCCAACACGCGCCGCATGGTTCTGGGCCTGGCTGCTGTCTCCGCCATCGCCATGATGGTGCTCTATAACCCCGCCGCCGACCCCAGCCGCGTGTACTACGGCACCGACACCCGCGTGTTCTCGCTGCTGCTGGGTGCCTGGATGGCCTTTATCCCCGATCGCGACCTGGCGCCGGTGCGCCTCGCTCATCGTTTGGGGCTCAATCGCCTGGCTGGCGCCGCCAAGCACGGCAAGAACGCCGAGGGCAAGCATGACGCTACGACCGACGACGCAGCCGAGAACGTCCCGGCACAGCCGAGCGCCCTCGTGCGCTTTTGGTCCTCGCCCGCATCCATCGATGTGTTGGGCGTCGTGGGTCTAGTTGGCCTTGCCGCCATGGTCGCGCTCACCAACGGCTACACCGCGTTCCAGTATCGCGGCGGCACGCTGTTATGCTCCATCCTCACGCTCATGGTCATCGCGGCCTGCGTGCAGCCCCAGGGCATGGTCGCACGAGCCTTGGCCGCCGAGCCTCTCGTGTGGGTTGGCAAGCGCTCGTACAGCATCTACCTGTGGCACTATCCGCTACTGTTGCTCATGAACCCGGTCGCCAACATCAACGATACGCCGTGGTGGCAGTATATCTTGCAGGTGTTGTTGGTGGTCGCCGTAGCCGAATGTTCATATCGCTTTATCGAGACGCCGTTTAGAAAGGGCGCCTTTGGGCGCACCGTATCCGAGTTCCGCGACGGCACCACCACGCCCGCCAACTGGGTGCGCGCGCATATTCCCGTGTGCGCCACTTGCGGGATCGTGCTTGTTATCGCGCTGGGCGGCCTGATCTTTGTGCCGGAGACCTCCGCACTGAGCGGTGAGGGCGCCGAAGTCCTCAACAAGGAAGCAAAAAACACCGCGCCCACCGACCAGCAGGCGGCCGACGACACCGACAAGGACAACGACGGCTTCCCCGATGGCTCCTACGACCTGTTGATGATCGGTGACTCCGTGTCGCTGCGCGCCGTTGATTCCTTTGACGGCGTGTTCCCGCACAGCCATATCGATGCCGAAAAGGGCCGCCAGTTTGATGCGGGCCGCGCGACATTTGAGGGCTATCTCCAACAGAACCTTGCCGGCAAGATCGTGGTCTTTGCACTGGGCACCAACGGCTTGGTAACCGACGACCAGATCGACGCCATCATGACCGATGCAGGAGATAAGCGTATTGTGGTGTTTGTGAACACGCGCAGCCCGCAGCCGTGGGTTGGCTCTACCAACCAGGCCATCGCCAACGCTGCTACGCGCTACAAGAACGTGCGCGTTATCGACTGGTACGGATACAGTGCCAATCGCAACGACCTGTTCGATGGCGATGGCACGCACCTGTCGACCACTGGCGTGACTGAGTACCTCAACTTGATCCACGATGTTGTCAAGAAGGACCTGCCCGTACACCCCGAGGATCACGTCAACGATCCGCAGCCGGCAGCCGTCAAGTCTGCCACCGACGCGCTCGTTAACGCCCTCGCCTTCAAACCGCACAAGCTAGGCACCGACAAGTAACCTGCAGCGCAAACTTCCCACATCCGGAGGGGTGCCCGCCACGGCAGGCACCCCTCCGGCAGTTAGGGACGTTCCTTATGTGCCGGCGCCCAGGGACACTCCTGACACAGCCGAGGAACGCCCTCCTTGCGACCGAATTCTGAGTACCTCGCCACCCCGAGCGTTGTTTCCAAGCCCACACCCGCAGCAAACAACCCAAAATCACTCTTTTCGAGCCGACTCCAAGAGGTCATGGACAAAAAGTGGCAAATATGAGTACTGTTACCATTTTAGTAGCAGGCAAAACCACCCAAAATGGTGCCCCTGCGGTAGCGCGCGACCCTTCCAGTTGACCAGAATAGCCGACTTAGGACTTGGAGACCCGCTTTTAATGAGCAGATTCTTAACTATGTTCATTATTTTCTTGGTCGTAAATGCTATCGGCAAGGCAACAGTACTCATATTTGGCATTTTTGTCCACTGCCATATAACTAACGCCCTATAGCGGGCAAAAAACAGGCCGCAGTCCATCGCTACGGCCTGTTCGGAAGCAAAAGTGGGCGCTAAGCGCTGTAGCCCATCGCTTGCAGCACAAACATGACGACCGTCAACACCGTAATCACGGCGATAGTCGCCCAAGTGAGCACATTCCACACGCGACCATTGCGGTTGGCGCCCATAATGTGACGGTCGGCAGCGATAACCACCTGGAACACCAGAACCACGGGCAGTAGCACGCCATTGATGACCTGCGAGGTCATCATAATCTGGAACAGATCGACGCCGGGCATAAGCACCAGCACGGCAGAGATACCGATGATGGCCGTAATGATGCCGCGATAGACCGGGGCCTCGTCCCAGCTGCGGTCGGCACCGCGCTCCCAGCCAAATGCCTCGCAGATAGCGCTCGACGTAACGCCCGGCAGCACGCAGGCAGCCAAGAAGCTCGCCGCGACCAGGCCCGAGGCAAACAGTACCGTGGACCACTGGCCCGCGATGGGCTCCAGCGCGCGGGCGGCATCGGCGGCATCGCTAATCTGAATACCCGCCGGGAACAGCACCGTACCGGTCGTGATGATAATGAAGCCCGCAATGATATCAGCAGCAATCGAGCCGCTCACGGTATCAATACGCTGCAGCACGATGTCGTCCTCGCCCGCGTTCTTATCGACCACGTTGTTCTGAGCCAGGAAGATCATCCACGGTGCGATGGTGGTACCGATCGTTGCGACCACGAGCGACACGTAACTGGGGTCATTTTGAATGTTGGGCACGACCAGGTCGACCGCGACCTCACCCCAGTTGGGGCCAGCCATAAACGCGGCGACAATATAGGTCACGAACACGCAGCTCACCAGCAGCAGAATCTTCTCGATGCGCTGGAAACTACCCGACATGGTCAGCATCCACACCAGCAGCGCCACGAGCGGCACCGAGATGCTCGCCGGCACGCCAAAGAGAGCAAGACCGCTGGCGATGCCCGCAAACTCCGAAATGGTCACAGCCGTGTTGGCGATCAGCAGCGCTGCCATGGCCAGCACGCTCTTGCGCACGCCAAAACGCTCGCGAATGAGCGATGCCAGGCCCTTACCCGTGACGCAGCCGCAACGCGCCGCGGTCTCCTGCGTCACGATAAGCAGCACGGTCATGACGGGAAGCATCCAGAGCATCTTGTAACCATAGCTGGCGCCGGCGCTGGAATACGTAGCGATGCCGCCGGCGTCATTGCCCGAAAGCGCCGCCAGCAGACCGGGACCCATAGCGCCAAAGATGGCCGCGATGGTCAACTTTTGCTTGGTGCCCGACTTTTGCTTGGTATTTTGCACGCGACCACCTAACCCATGACCGACATGGCGAGCAGCACCGCGGCGATGCAATACGCCACGCACGAGATCATGACGGCAATAACGTTCATGGCGGTGCCCGACGTGTTGAGGTCATGCTCGTCACGCCAGAACAGCACCATCAGGTAAATCACGGCGCTCATGTTGCCAACCAGGCAAATAATGGCAGCGATATTAAAGCACCCGGTAAAGAGCTGCTCCTCAAACATGGGCGCATCGAGGAACGCAGCGGTGCGCACCAGCTGGGCGCACAGGTAGGACACGAGCGACAGAATCAGGCCCATGCCCGTGCTCTGGAAGAAGAACCCCAGATACGGCTTGGGCTCGTCGTCGTGACCGTCATACTCCAGGAAGTAGTTCTTGACGAACGACACCATGCGCGAGGCCGCCAGCAGCACGAGCGGCATGGCGCACATGGGGAACACCACCAGATGCGCGGAGCCGAGCGCCGTTCCCAGCACGGTCGCCATGATGCACGACGCGACGCCCCATACAACAACCCAGTACTGGCGATGTACGAACCAGCTGAGCACGTTCGTCGAGTCGTCCGATGCGCTATCGCCCGAGCCGACACCGGCGATCTGCAGGTCCTCCTGATGCTCCTCGGCTATAACGTCCATGGCGTCGTCGAAGGTCACGATACCCAGGATGTGGCGGTTCTCGTCACAGACGGGGATAGCTACCAGGTCATACTTGGTCATCTCATCCGTCACGTCTTCCTGGTCCTCGTCGGGCGACACATAGACCAGGTCGCGATAGGCCAGCTGACCCAGCGTAGCGTCGCGGTCGGCTACGATCAGCGTGCGCAGCGAAAGCACGCCGGTCAGCATGCCGCTCGGATCCTCGGTATAGACGTAGTAGACGCTCTCGAAGTCCTCGTCGAGCTCGCGAATCGCCTCGATGGCGTCACCGACCGTTGCCGTGGCGGGCAGGGAGACAAACTCCGAGGTCATGATGCGGCCGGCGGTGTTGTCCTCATACCCCAGCAGATTACGAATCGCCTTCTCCTCCTTGACGCCCATCAGGCGCAGGAGCTTCTCGGCCTTCTCGTAATCGAGCTCGTCGATCAGGTCGGCAGCGTCATCCGGGTCCATCATGGCCAGCATCGACGATGCGTCCGTGTCGGACAGGCCCTCGAGCATCTCGGTCATGAGCTCGTCGTCATCGAACTCCGAGATGGCCTCGGCGGCCTGGGCAGTATCGAGCTGCGCAAACACCTGCGCACGTAGGCGCGGGTCGAGCTGCTCGATAATGTCGGCGATGTCGGCAGGGTGCAGCTCGCCGAGCGTCTTGTGCGACACCGAGAGTTGAATGATCTTGGTCGAGCGGTCGAGCAGGTCCATGTAGGACCAAGCGATGATGTCCTCACTGAGCGGCTTGCCCAGGTGCTTCATAAAGCCTTCGACGATATGCTCGAGCGCGGGGCTGATGGCGCGTAGCAGACCGCGGGCACCGACCTCGGCGCCCAGCAGGCGCAGCTGGTTTTCGCCCGACATGGAAAACTTGATGTCGTTTACGCGCACGACCTTCATGCCCTGCGTGTCGACGATCTGCTTGTTGAGCACGTCGCGTGCGAGCAAGAGCTCGGTCGGCTGCAGGTACGAAAAACGGATTTCGGTGGCCGACGTCTTAAGGTGTACACCTGTCTCGTCGATACGGTCGACCCATTTGCGCCAGCTGATCATAAACGGCGTCTTGCCGGGGCCGCGGAACGCGAGCGACGTCACGTGCGGAAAAACTTCGCCGGTTGCAATGCCAAAATCGTTGACCACGCCGAGCTTTTCGCCGTCGACGTCCAAGACTGGCAATTTGAGCATCTCACTCAGATAATTCAATGGTGCTCCCCATCATTATTCCTCCGGACGCGGCCGCGCGTGCGGCGTCCGGGGGCTTCTGGATATGTATACGCATGCGCGGGCGGCACGCCGCTCGACGCTTACACCCCGTGCATGCGCAAAAAGCACCTGCATGGGGTCATCGACTGTATGGTCGAGGTTTGGATTTCACCTGTAACCTTTCTCTTGACCCTCATTAACCGCAGTAACTATAGCATCAGCATCGCCCTGCGGCATCGAATTTATGCGCTGCACATTGCAGGCATACCAAACGCTGACGCATCCGTGACATAGTCATTGGGGACGTTCTTAAATGACTACCCAATAACTACTCTGTGGTGTCGTTGTCCTCGGCAAGTTGGGGGAACACGGCATCCTTGGGCATGGTGACCTTCGTCAGCGAGGTGAGCTTTTTGCTCAGCGACGCGTCCGTCTTGACCAGGTCGCTGAGCGTCACGATCTTGTAGCCGTCGGCAATGAGGCCGTCGATAATCTGCGGCAGCGCCTCGAGCGTCTGCTCGGCGCATTCGTCTCTATCGGTGAGCAGCACGATATTGCCCGGCGTCACCGAATCGAGCACCGTCGAGACCTGCTCGTCGGCACCGTTGAGCAGCCAGTCGCCCGAGTCAATATTCCACGAGACCACGGCGGAGACCAGGTCCATCGCATCAATCCAGTTTTGCTCGTCAAAGGCAGCGTAGGGAGCACGCAGCAGCATCGTCTTCACGCCGGTCGCCGACTTAATCGCATCGGTGCCTTTCGTGATCTGTTCGCGTACCGCCTCACGGTCCTGACCCTTGAGCGAATCGTCGCTGTAGCTGTTGGATCCGATCTCGCACCCGGCATCGACAATCGCCTTGGCCGTGGCAGGCGATGCCTCGGCCGCATCGCCCGACAGGAAGAACGTCGCGGTGACGCCCTTTTCCTTGAGTACCTGCAAGATCTGCTTGGTAGCGCTGCTCGGACCCTCGTCAAACGTCAGCGCCACGTACTTTTTGTTGCCCTTGGGCGCCACGCTGGCGCACGCAACGACGCAATCGGTGGCGGGCACGACCTCGCCGCGGTCCTGTGTCTTGCCCGATTGCTCGCCGACCCACACCTCGGAGCGGCCCTGGACACCCCACGTCTGCACATACTCGATAGCGCCCGTACCCTCGACCTTGAGCTTGGGCTCGATAACCGTAGCCTGAACCTCGTGCTTCTCGTAGGTGTTACGGCCATCCTTGACCGTCACCTTCTCGCCGCCCTCAAGTTCGCGGCTATCCCATTTGCCCTGCTTCACGCGCTTGCCGTCGACCTTCACCGACAGCTTTTCGCCCCCATGGCGCTTGAGCACGCTGTCATCGACGGCCAGCAGGTCGCCTGCGTCGTAGGTGTCAGTCAACTCCTGGTCGTCGATGAGATTCTGCAGCGTAGAGCCCACACGCACCGCTGTCTTCTGGCCGTTGAGCTCCACGTCCACACTGCGGTTGACGTAGCCCACGACGGCAGCGATAAACAGCACGAGCGCGCAACCCACGGCGATGAGCGCGTAGGGCAGGCGAGACGAACGACGGGGTGTGCGGCTGTTGCCGATGCGCGCGCTGCGATCGCTAAAGCCGCGGCTATGGTTGAGATACATCGCGCCGGGCTTACGGTGACGGCGGCGCTGACCGCTGGGCAGCTGCCCCAGGTCGCGGCGCGCCGTCGGACGCGCACCCGAACGCCCGTTTAAGTTGGATCCGTTTTGGCGCATGTGCCCTCCCCCATAAACACAGCAAGCCGGAGCAACAGGTCTCCGGCTTGCCTCCCATCATTTGGTACGTCGCTATTTTGTAGCTTTTGACGAGCCTCCGCTCGCCTTTTGGTATTCGTCCTTAAAGGCCTTGAACATACCGCGCGTCTTGCCGAGCTGCTTGCCCAGTGCGCGGCTGCCCTTGTCCACGGCGACCGATCCCTTGTCATCGAGCACCTTGGCGCCCTTTTTGACCTTGTCGCCCACCACGACGCTGGCCTCGGCGGCCTTGGCAGCCGCACCGCCCGAATACCCGAGCGACTTGACCTCGTCCGAGACGACCATCGCGCCGTTCTCGTAGCCGCGCAGCATCGTCGGCGGCACCTGCGTGTCACCAACCAAAACACTCGAAGCAGCGCCGGCGGTCACATAGAATGCCTGCACGATGCCCGAGCGCGGCTTGAACTCAACGTCCGAGCAATAGCCCACGACGTCGCCCGATTCCGTGCGCACGTCCATACCGACCCAGATGATGCAATCGTCCAGGTTGATGTCGAGGCGCTTGGCCGCAGCGGTATCGTAGGTGCCCTTGACGTCGTCAACCGCGATGGCGCCCTCGTAGACACCAATGGCGTCGAGCGCTACGAATCGGTCGGGACGCTCGATCATGCCCGCGATATCGGACTGGCGGACCATAAAGCCGACCACGCGCGTACCGCCCGGGGTAAAGACCGGAAAGTGAATCTTTCCGAGCTTTTTAGGGCTGCGCGGCGTGCCGTCCTTTTTGGTGCGCTTGTCCTCGGCAGGCTTGCGATAGATCTTGGCGCCGACAAAATCCCCGGCGCGCATTATGCCTCGGTCGAGGGCTCCGCAGCCTCGGCATCAGCCTCGACGGCGTTCTCGACCATGACGTCGGCGGCAGGCGTCACGTTGCCACCCGAAATGGCGTCGTTGAGCTGCTCGCGCAGCTGGTCCATGCGCTCGCGGGCCAGGTCGACCTTGGCGCGCAGGTCGTCGGTCTTGGCGTCGACCATCGGGCCAAAGTCATTCACCGCAGCACGGGCCTCCTCGGCGCTGTGCTCGTAGGTGTCGCGAATATTGTCCCAGGCGTCGTTGGCGATATCGGCAGCCATGGCGCGGGTCTCGGCGCCCGAGCGCGGGGCCAGAGCAACACCGATAATAGCGCCGGCAGCGGCACCAAAAAGTGCGCCGGAGACAAAGCTGAAAGTCTTACCCATGATCATTCCTCTCCTGCGGGCACGTCGGTGCCCACCGTTTGAATGCTGTCCATTATACCCGCAGCGCATCACTTGCCGCTCCGCTCATCTGCGTACGGCAAAGGCGCAGGTACGTGATGGTGATAAACGCGTAGGCCTACTCCTGAGGCATAGCCGGCATGGCCACCGTGGCACCCGGGTCCTCGCCGGCGCCGTCCACGAGTGGCAGGCCGCCCTCATGCGCAGGTCCTGCCGGAACCGTCGCCGCACCGCCAAAGACGGCAGCGGAGGCCTCGTGGTTCTCGGCAACCGCGCCCTCGGTATCAATCGCCACCTGGGGCTCGTCGTCAAAGTTGGGGACGCCCTGGGGCTCGGTGGGAACGGGCTCGGCGGTCGCATCGGCAACGGGCTCGGCGTCGACCGGCACATCGCCCTCGTCAGCGCCCTCGTCCTCGGCAGCATCTTCGCCGTTCGCAGCAGCGACGGCCTCGTGAGGATCCTTGCCCTCGGCCTCGGCGCGCATGCCCAGCACCAGGTTGCGCAGGCCCGCGACCGTGCCTTCCACGTCGGGGGCAGGCTGGTCGGCGTGCAGGTACGCCCAGTCCATCATAAAGGTGGCCGACGACAGCGCACCGATGGCCAGTGCGTCGTCGGGACACGAAAGCTCGACCTCAAAGACACGCTCGTCATGCTCGCTTACGCGCGTGCGGCCGCACGAGATGCTACCGGCAAGACCGGTCTCGTTCATGAGCTCGACCGTCACGTGCTCCAGCAGGTGGCAGAGCTCGGTCTGACCCATGCAGTCCTGGAACTCGCGGCCGGAATCGCCCAGGCACAGGTGCTTGGCAATCGCCGGTACCAGGTAGTACACGCGCGCCGTGGCCTCGATGTCCTCCGAGGTCATGAGCGGCATGCCGGGGTTCACCAGCACATGCGCACAGATCTTGTCCTCGCTGACGGTGACCTTAAGGATGTTGAACAGGCCTGCCATAACTCTCCCCTACTCTTCCTTGTCCTACTCGTCGCCATCGTGCGGATCCACAGAGCCCGCACCCGACGCCGCCGGCTTCTCTGCCGAAGACTCGGAATCCTTCTTATCGGTTTCGGCCGGAGCGATCACGCGAATGAGCGAGATGCGCTGGCCACGCATCGACTGCACTTTAAACTTGTACCCCGCGACCTCAAACACCTCTCCGATGTCGGGCACCGAGTCGCAAAGCTCCAAAATCCAGCCGGCGATGGTCTCATAATCATCGCTTTCCTCGAGCGGCCAACCAAGCTCAATCGCGTCATCGCACGAAAAACGCCCATCGACGAGCCACTCGCGGCGCGAAAGGCGCGTGAGGTACTTGTTGTCGGGGTCGAACTCGTCCTCGATCTCGCCCACGATCTCCTCGACGATGTCCTCGATGGTGATGATGCCGGCCGTGCCGCCGTACTCATCCACGACGACCACGATCTGGTCGTGCGAGGTCTGCATCTCGGACAGCAGCGGCAGGATGTCCTTGGTGTCGGGCACAAAGGTGGCGTCGCGCAAAAAGCCGGCGATGGGCTGGTCGCCCTTGCCATCGAGCGCGGGCTGGATCAGGTCCTTGATGTGCGCGATGCCCGCGACGTTGTCGGGGTCCTCGTGATAGACGGGGATGCGGCTGAAGCCGGTCTGGCGCATGGTGGACAACACGTCGGCGACCGTCTCGTCGTCCTCGCACATGGTGGTGTCCACGCGCGGCACCATGACCTCGCGGGCAACGGTGTCGCCCAGGTCGAAGATCTCGTGGATCATGCGCTTTTCCTCGTCGAGCAGGTCGTCCTGCTCCGAGACCATGTACTTGATCTCTTCCTCCGAGACGTTCTGACGGTCGTCGGCACTCTTGATACGCAAGATGCGGGCCAGGCCATCGGAGCAAGCGCCAGTCAGCCACACGAGCGGACGGGCGATCTTTTGGAATACGGAGAGCGGTCCCACGACCTGCTTGGATACGCCCTCGGCGTTAGCAAGGCCGATGCGCTTGGGCACGAGCTCGCCGATCACGATGGACACAAAGGCGACGGCGACGGTGATGATGACCGGCGCCAGGCCGCGCGCGATGGCGGAGAGCGGCGCGATGCCAAAGCTCATGAGCCACGTGGCGAGCGGGTCGGACAGGCTCGTCGAGGCAACGGCGGACGAGGCGAAGCCCACGAGCGTGATGGCGACCTGGATGGTGGCGAGCAGCTGGTCGGAGTCGGCAGCCAGCTTAATGGCACGCTCGGCGCGCTTGTCGCCTTCCTCGGCCTCATGCTCCAGCACGGCGCGCTTGGCCGTGGTGAGCGCCATCTCGGACATAGAGAAGTAGCCGTTGATGAGGGTCAAAACGAGGGTAGTGATAAGGGAGATGGTTATGTCCATCGGGAGTTTCTCGAACCTCCAAGATTCGGGACGTTGGGTAGTAAGCGTAGGTGACGGATAGGGCAATTGCGCCCGACGGCCGCTTGGATAGGTCCGCGGGCACAGACGCGATCGCTAGATTACGAAGAGAATCACCGCCATGAACTGGAAGATGCTGCCGGCGAGCACCCATAAGTGGAAAACACTGTGCAGATAGCGCACGTTTTTGGCGATGTAGAACGGCACGCCCACGGTGTAGCACACGCCGCCGACAGCGAGCAGGGCAAGCGCCACGGGGTTGAGCAGCGACACGAGCTCGGGCAGCTTAAAGACGACGAGCCAGCCCATCAGCAGATAGACCAGGCCGCTTACCCAGTGTGGTTGACGCTCGCGCATAAAGCACTCGAGGGCAATGCCGATAATGGCGATGGCCCACACGGCAAAGAACAGTGCAGCGCCACCGTCGTTTGCGAGCGTGATGAGGCAAAACGGCGTATAGCTGCCGGCAATAAGCAGGTAGATGCAGCTGTGGTCGATGATGCGAAACACGCGCTTGGCGCGAGCGGGCTGAATCGCGTGATAGAGCGTGGAGGCCAAGTATTCGAGGATGATACTGACGCCATAGACAATCGCCGCGGCCATGTGGGCCGGGCCGCCGCCGCGCAGGGCAGCAAATACGATCAGGAGCACCAGGCCCGCAATGCCCAGCAGGCAGCCGACACCATGGGTGACGGAGTTCATGATCTCCTCGCCCACCGTGTAGTGCGGAACGGCCGCGGTCTTGGGTCGCGGCTTAGAACTGTCGCTCGAATCGGACATGCCGGTTACATCCTCCAATGTAAAGAGTTCTCAACACTATATCAAAGCGTCTGGGTACGTGCGAAATTTGCACCATACGTGTCCCTTTGTTTACCCATTCTTTGCTTGTTGACGCATCAACGGCGAACATCCATAATGCGCTTGTTTTAAATGTTGATGTATTAACATCTATAAGGAGAACCGTAAATGCCTCAAAGCGCACACCCCCATCGGAAGCTCAAGATAGCCGGCGTTGTTGCGTTGGTGCTCGTCGTCGCGCTGCTTGGATTTGCCGGCAACTTTTTGTTTGACTTTGCCTTGAACCCCCAAGCGCCGTACACCATGAAGATGATGCAGGATAGCAAGAACGACAAAGAAGGTGAGCAGCCGGATGCCGAGGACACCGAGGCGCGGGCATGGTTTAAGGAAAACCGCAAGAGCAGCAGCCTCACCGCCGATGACGGAACCGAGCTCGCCGCTTGGTATTTCGCCGCCTCGGAGAACACCCACGATTACGCTGTCTGCCTACACGGATACACCGATGAGCCCATCGGTATGGCCCGATACGTCAAGCGCTTCCACGACCGCGGCATGAACGTACTCGCACCCGCCGCCCGCGCCCACGAGCGCTCCGGCGGCGACTATATCGGCATGGGCTGGCCCGAGCGCCTCGACATCGTCGCATGGATCGAGCAAATCGTTCAGGCCGACCCCGAGGCGCGCATCCTGGTCTTTGGTGAGTCGATGGGTGCGGCGATGGCCATGAACGTCGCGGGGGAATCGCTACCCTCTAATGTTAGGTGCATCATCGAGGACTGTGGCTATACGAGTGTTTGGGACGAGTTTTCCCTACAGCTCAAGGACGTGTTCGGCCTGCCCAGCTTCCCCTTGCTCGATGTGGCGAACCTGGTGTGCAACGTGCGTGCAGGCTACGACTTTCATACGGCGAGCAGCGTGGAGCAACTCAAACACGCGACGGTTCCCATGCTGTTTATCCACGGCGACCAGGACACCTTTGTGCCGTACGACATGCTCGACCAAAACTACGACGCGTGCGCCAGCAAGGTCAAGCAAAAGCTCACCATCCATGGCGCCACCCACGCCAAGAGTGCGCAAGTTGACCCCGAGCTCTACTGGAATACGGTCGACGACTTCCTCGGAAAGAATTTTTAGGCAAAAAGCAACGTCCGGGGCTTTATCTGACCCCCTATTTTCGGAAGTATGCGGCAAAATCTGGAACTGCCGACCAGACCGCAGTTTTATCAACAATTTATCAGGAGTTTTGTTGCCAAAAAACGTCGTGTGCTCGGCGGTCTCGAAATTTGCCGCATACTTCCGGAAAACCGCCCGCGAGCGCTGTGCTCGCGGGCGGCTTTTGCTCGACTTACGCCACAAAGTCACTTGATATGTTCAATAGCTAGGTGCTACTTGACCTCGATGAGCTCATACTCGCTCGTGCCCAGGCCGATCTTCTCGGCATGCGCGATGCACGCGCGCCAGTCGGTGTCGGGATGCGTGATGCAGAAGGGATCCTTGGCCTGCTCGCCCTCCAGACGCTCGTGATTATGCTCCATCTTGGCCGCGCTGTCGGTAAGCTCGGTGTTAGGCAGCGGCTCGGACGCCAGGACGGCGTCGGCGCAGGCCTGGTCGATGGCGACCGGGTCGAAGCTCGCGAACATGCCGATGTCGTTGACGATGGGCGTGTCGTTTTCGGGATGGCAATCGCAGTTGGGGCTGATGTCCATGGCGAGCGAGATGTGGAAGCTCGGACGGTCCTGAACAATGGCCTTCGTGTACTCAGCGATCTTGTAGTTGAGTACGTCGGCCGCGGCATCATAGTCGGGCTTGATGCAGTCCTGGTTGCACGCCGCAATGCAGCGTCCGCAGCCCACGCAGCGATCGTGGTCGATGGCGGCCACGTGCACCGTGCGGGCGTTGCCGTTGGCAAGCTCGCGCTCGCGGGTGTCGTCAAACGAGATAGCGTTGTGCGCGCAGATCTTTTCACAGGCACGGCAGCCAATGCAGTGCTCGGTCGCGACGTTCGGCTTGCCGGCGGCATGCTGCTCCATCTTGCCGGCACGGCTGCCGCCTCCCATACCCAGGTTCTTCATGGCGCCGCCAAAGCCGGCCTGCTCATGGCCCTTAAAGTGGGTGAGGCTAATCACGATATCGGCATCCATGAGCGCCTGGCCGATCTTAGCCTCGTACACGTACTCTCCGCCCTCGACCGGGACGAGCGCCTCGTCGGTACCCTTGAGGCCGTCGGCGATGATGACCTGGCAGCCCGTGGCGTACGGGGTAAAGCCGTTCTGGTAGGCGGTATCGATGTGCTCGAGCGCGTTTTTGCGGCTACCGACATAGAGCGTATTGCAGTCGGTAAGGAAGGGCTTGCCGCCCAGCTCCTTCACGACATCCGCGACGGCGCGGGCGTAGTTGGGGCGCAAAAAGCTCAGGTTGCCCAACTCGCCAAAGTGAATCTTGATGGCGACGAACTTGTTCTCAAAGTCAATCTGCTCGATACCGGCGTGACGGATGAGGCGCTTGAGCTTGTCTAGCTGGCTCTCGCGAGCATGCGTGCGCAGGTTGGTGAAGTACACCTTGGCGGGTGCTGCGGGTGCAGTTGCGGTCATAGATATATCCCCTCGGTCTATATGGCGTTACAGACATAGAGGATGGTACCCGGTGAAGTGGGGTTGAAGTCAAGCACGTCCCCCATGACTAATATGGGGCTACTCCTGCACTTTTAGGGCCTCGGCCAGGCTCACACGTTTGATGGAGCGCGTGTGTAGCAGCGCCACGACCAGGTAGGTCGCAAAGCCAATGCCGACGCATGCAGCCATGGACCAAGCGGGCACGTAAATCTCGATATTGCCGTTGTAGGCGAGCAGCATCGAGCGGAAGATGGCCGTGAGCGAGCCAATAATGACCGGCAGGCTCAACACGAGCGACGCTGCCACGCACAACGTGATCGATCGGATGTACAGATGCGAGATCTCGCCATCGCGATAGCCAAAGACCTTCATGTAGCTGATCGAACGGGCGCTGTGGTCGATCACAGCCTTGGTCAGCAGGTACATAAACAGCAAGAAGATGAACACCGCGAGCCCGATCATCATGCCGATCATTTTGCTCATCATGCCGATAAACTGGTCGCCCACGGCGCGCATGTCGTCGGGCGTGGTGTCGCCGGCAAAGTAGCGCGCGTCGAGGTCGAGCTTCTCGTCGCTCACATAGCCGTTAAAGTAGGCGGCGTCGTTGTCGAACAGCTCGTTAAAGTCGTCGATACTCATATAGATATTCATGTCCGACTTTGAGCCCCAGGCACAGTCCTTGCCCGTGTACTCAAGGGAATAATGCTCGCCCTCGTACTTGTCGCCGAGCATGACCTTCTGGCCCTCGCTCCAGCCAAACTTATCGAGCAGACCGCCGCCAAAGACGACGCGCCCATCGCCGACGTTGAGGTCTTTCCAATAGCGCGAGTTGGGCGAGATGCCGTAGACGGAAATCGTCTCCTCGCCATTTCCATCGCCGCGGTCGTATTGCAGCTGGTAGACGGCGTATTTCTCGGCCTGTGCGATTGCGCCCGCGCCGTTGTCGGTCGTATTGACCGGGTGGATATCATCGTTGTCAGTGTCGATCTTAGAGACCTTGTCAATCAGGTCGATAGCCTCGTCGCGGTTGCAGCCGAGGGCATCGGCAAGGTCATCGAGGCGCGCATAAAGCGCATCCTTCTTGTCCTGGACCTTGGCAAGCGCGTCCTGCGCCGCGGCCAGGCTCTCGGCAGACGGAGATGCGGTCGCGGCATCGGCTGCTGCCTGCGTCGCATCGGCCGCGTCGTCGAGCTCATCATCGGCATCCTGGGCAGCGGTTAGCAGCGCGCCGTCAACCGACTGCAAGCGCTCGAGTGCCGACCACTGCTCGCGCTCCTCGGCGGTGCCCTCGAGCTCCAGCGGCGCCTTGAGCGTGTACTGGTGCTCAGCGACCAGGCTCGTCTCGAGGTTGTCCGCATAGTGCGTCATCGTGGGCAGAATCGCCAGGCCAAAGAGCAGCAGTAGCGACGCAAATGCAATGCCCACGAAGAGCGTGGCGAAGTTGCCCAGATTGCGCAGGAAGATACGCAAGCGGAAGCGGGAAACAAAACCCATGCGCTCCGGCAGTTGCACACCACGCTTGGTACCCGACTTGCCGCTCGCTTCGTGACGAAGGAACTGCAACGGCGTCTTGCCCATTTTGCGGAGCAGACCCACCAGCGTGATGAGGATGAGCGCGGCGGCGGGAACCACGGCGCACTTCACAAAGATCTCCCAGCTCCAGTACACCTGGAAGGGCGGCAGACTGTACGATCCGTAATAGAGGCTGCGCATGGGCTCGGTAAAGAACGCAACGCCGAGCGCAGTGCCCAAAAGCGCCGCGACCAAGCCCACGATGGCGGGGAGTGCCAGGTAGTGCAGGACGATCTCGCGACGGCGATAACCGCTGGCGAGCAGCGTGCCGATGATGGCGCTCTCCTCCTCGATGGTGGCGTCGGTAAGGACCACAAAGACGAACGCCATGATCACGATGATGATGTCGAGCAACGTCGTCCACATCATGGAGTCGCCGTCCACGTCATCGCGCGCATAGCCAATGCCCTGATTGGAATCGGCGTCGATCAGATCGTCCACGCGCGCATCGGCGTCGGTCAGTGCCTCGACCATACCTTGCTCGACGTCGATGCGGTCCGCGGTGGGGAGGTCGCGATCGGTAAAGGTGAAGGAGTAGGTGTAGGCGGGTGCGCCGCCGGCATCTTCGAGCGCGGCAAAGCCGCCATCGGTGACCTCGGCCACGCCGTACGTGATGGTGTTCACCGCAAAGTCCGAGTTGTTGAGGAACAGCGCCTGGCTATCGGGCTGGGTCATGATGCCGCAGATGATGTAGGTGCGGCCCTCAAGCTCAACCTTATCGCCCACGGCGAGGTCGTTGTTGGTGGCGAAGACGCGGTCGATAGCCACCTCGTCGTCCGCCTTGGGCTCCTTGCCCTCACAGTAGGACGCGATATCGACCTTGGTGCGGTGCGCATAGGTGCGCAGTGTGCGCTTGGTGCCATCGTCGCCGGCGGTCTTTTTGATGATGGCGTCGATGGAGAAATTCTTGTAGAGCGTAACGCCGCCGACGTCGCCGGCTGCATCCTCGGCCGCCTTGAGCTGATCTTTGGTGGCCTCGAAGGAGGTGGTCACGCGGCCGTCCTCAATCGTGTACGCATCGCGCATGTCATCGATAAGGCAGCCGATGGAATGCGCTGCGAGCAAAAAGCCCGAGGTGAGAGCGATGCTTCCGCACATAAGCAAAAAGATGCCCAGGTACTTGCCGATATTGCGGCGCAGCTCGCGCGGGAGACGTTTTGCGAGAGGTGTCATGGCGCCGCCTACCAATCGAGCTCGGCGGCCGCAACGGGCGACTCGTTGAGCTCATCCTCGACGATACGCCCGTCGCGCAGGCGCAGCACGCGATTGGCCATGCGCGCGATGGCGGCATTGTGGGTGACAATGATGATGGTGCAGCCGTACTCGTGATTGACATCCTCCATGAGCTGCAAGATTTCCTTGGACGTCTTATAGTCGAGCGCGCCGGTGGGCTCGTCGCACAGCAGCAGACCTGGGTTTTTGACGAGCGCACGGCCGATGGCACAGCGCTGCTGCTGGCCGCCCGAGACCTGGCGCGGGAACTTGTTGCGATGCTCGTAAAGGCCCAGCGAACGCAGCAGGTCGTCGACATTGAGCGGGTTTTTGGACAGGTGCGCCGTGACCTCGATGTTTTCCTTGATGGTAAGGTCGGGCACCAGGTTGTAGAACTGAAAGACAAAACCCAGCTCGCGGCGTCGGTACTCGCCCAAATCAGCCGGCTTGAGCACCGTGAGGTCGCAGCCGTCTACCATGATAGAGCCGCCGTCGGCATCTTCCAGGCCACCGATCAGGTTGAGAAACGTCGATTTGCCCGAGCCCGAGGGCCCCAGCATGACGCAGATCTCGCCGCGGTTGATGGACGTATCGATACCGTCGAGCACCGTCAGGCGTGCATCTCCATCGCCGTAGTGTTTCTTGAGCCCGTTGACCTGGACGTAGGCTTTCTGCGCTGCCATGTCATCCCCCATTGTTAGCCTCTTGCTACTTTATGAGCATAATAGTAAACCTGGGCGAACTATTTTTGGAGCGAGGCCTGGATTTTATTTCAGACTAGTCATTGGGGACAGCTCTTGCCAGTCCGGCCGGCGAGCCGGCGAATCGGCAAAGACTGTCCCCAGCGACCGGTCGTTTAAGAACGTCCCCAATGGCTAGGCGGTTAGGCGCGAGATTTGTTGTGCGCGAGGGCTAGGCCTACGGCGGCGATGGCAGCGGCAAAGAGCACCGTGACGCCCAGGTCGCAGGCGATGTCGCCCAGCACGGTGGACGTCAAATCAGAGGCAAGCGCCTTGCCGATCGCGTCGTTCACCCAAAACGTCGGCACAAAGTGCGCCACGGTCTGCACGGCCGAACCCATCAGCGACAGCGGCATCCAGGCGCCGCCCAAAAACGTCATGAGCATGCCGAGTAAGTTGCCCACGCCGTTGAGCAGTTCCTCGCGCGCGCCCAAGCTCGACAGGGTAAAGCCAACGGCCAGCGGCGTGCACGCCAGGGCGAGCGTCGCCGCCAGCGCCAGGCACACGCGACCCACACCGACCTCGGCGACCGCGCCGGCAAAGCCCACGACGCCCATCATGCTCGACACAAACCAGATGCAGACGGTGAGCACCGCAGCAGCCGCGAACACAGCAAGCGAACGCTGGCGCTCGGAGATTGGGCCGGCATCCATACGACGCACGCGCTCGGGCTCGTTCATGCCCGAGAACACCAGCCCCACCGACACGATGACCGACGAGATAATCGCGTACACACCAAAGTTGAAGTACGACTCGAGCGTGGCGGCGGCCGTCGAGTCTACCTTGACCTGCTCGATCTGGACCTCCGCACGCTTTGCGGCAGCATGCTCGGCGGCCTTGGCGACATCGCCGTCGGAAGCAGCTGGCTCAAGTGCCGCCGCAGCGCCCGCGAGCGAGATCCAGCGCGAGGCCTCGGCAGACGAGAGCGCCGCCGCCATGGTGCCGGAGCCGTACGTCACGTCGAGTTTGGGCAGGGCCTCCCCCGCACGGGCGGCCGCGATCAAGTCGTCCTCAAACCCCTCCGGGATAAAGAACACGCAGTCGGCGCTGCCCTTGGCGCTGTTGCTCTTGGCGAGCGCATCCGCAAGGTCGTACGTGTCGTCGCCGACGCCCGTGACCAGGTCAAACCGTGAGCCCAGGTGCTTGGTAAGCGCCCGCGAAAGGTCGCTATTGTCGCGGTCGACCACGATCACGTTGGTGTCGTAGGGCTTGTACTCGGTAAGCTGCGACGAGTTCCAACTCACCGAGGCCGCGATGAATACGCCCATGAGCGAGATGAACACCGTATAGATGAGCAGGTAGAACGGGTGCGCGAGCGCCATGCGAAGCGCGGTCTTAAAGGTGCTCATAGCGGCTCCTTCCAAAGATCAGCGTAGCGGCGGCGACAAACACCAGGGCCATCAGGACGAGCACACCAGCGCGAACGGCAAAGGGTCCCAAGTCCTCAAAGAAATACAGGCGATTGAACATGTCGCAGATGAGCTTGACGGGGTTGAACCAGCACTCGGCCGGGCAGGCGTGGGCGACGTCGTCGGCAAGCGCCATCGCCGGCTCGCCGTAGAGGCCGGCGAACAGGGCGCACGTGGTAGCAAAGCCCGTAAGGATGCCCGACTTGGACGCCTTGCCACCCTTAACGGGAAGCGTGCCCACAAAGAGCCCCAGGCCCGTGGCGGCAAGCGCGGATACAGCACCGCCCAGCAGGCACAGCCCCTCGCGCCCGCCAAAGTCGACGCCAACGACTAGGCGCACGTAACCAATCGCGATCGTCATCGAGGCGAAGGAGACCAGCCACGAGCCGACAAAAATGCCGGCCAGCGACGCCGTCTTGGAAAGGCCGCCCACGCAGCGGCGCGCGCCAAGGCCCGACAGATTGGGCTGCAGGTCGACGACGCTCAAGGCGGCAAACTCGGCAGACATCATCGCGACCAGGCCAAAAAGCGCGTAATAGTAGATGACCGTGCCATCGGGCGTGGTGCGTGTCAGGCTCACACGGCGGGTGCCGCCCTCGAGCGACAGGGCGCGCGCAACCGCCTCGGGGTCGGCGAGCGCCGCCGGGTTGTCCTGGGCAATCTGGGACATGAGCTCGGCATTTTGTGTATACGAGCTTGCCACCGTCTCAAGGATGCTGCGGTCGGTGAGCACCGACGAGGCGCGCGAGCCGTCATAGCTCGAGAGCAGCGTGAGCTTGGGCGTGCCCGCAGCGTCGACCGTATAGATGCCCGCGACCTCGCCGGACTTGAGCGCACGGTTCGCGGCGTCCACATCCTCGCACTCGTGGATCTCGAGCAGCTGATCGTTGTCTTCCTTGGCAAGCGACGTCGCCACGCCCTTAAAGGTCGAAGCGTCCCAAGCCTCGTCCGCCACGACGGCAACCGGCACCGGGTCGATCTTGCCGTCGGAGCTGAGGTTAGCAAACATAAACATGAACATCGTGGAAAGTGCGACGGGAAAGAGAGCACCCCAGACCCACGTGCTCGGCCGGCGCAGCAGCGTCTTGACCGTAGTGATGATGGTGTTGAACATGGCTGCCCCCTAGTCGCGCAGCTCGCGGCCGGTGATCTCGAGGAACACGTCGTTGAGGGTCGGCGGTTCGGAATAAATGCGGCCGAGCGCCACGTCATGCGAACGCAGCACATCGAGAATGTCCGTCAGGTTATGCGGGCTCGCCTCGCACGAAAACGTGAGCTGGCCCGCCGTCGCCGACAGGTCCAGGACATGCGGCAGGCTCGCGACGGCACCGAGCGCCGCGCTCGGCACCTCGCCGACCTCGATCACGATCTTCTCGCCCATCTGAATCATGCGCTTGAGCTCGTCGTTGGTGCCCTGCGCCAGCACGCGCCCGCCGTCCATGATCATGATGCGGCTGCAGATCTGCTCGACTTCCTCCATGTAATGGCTGGTGTACACCACCGTGGCGCCCTCGTCGCGCAGGCGGCAGATGCCCTCCAGGATGGCGTTGCGGCTCTGCGGATCGACTGCCACCGTGGGCTCGTCAAAGAAGATGAGCTCGGGCTTGTGCGCGATGCCACAGGCAATGTTGAGGCGGCGTGCCAAGCCGCCCGAGAGCTTTCCGGGACGAAACTTGGTAAAGTCGCCCAGGCCGACAAAGTCGATCGCCTCGTCCACCAGCGCGCGGCGGCGCTTGCGGTCGTTGACGTAGAGGCTGCAGAAATAGTCGATGTTTTCGCGCACGGTGAGCTCGTCGAACACCGCCACCTGCTGTGGCACCACGCCGACGCGACGCTTAAGGTCGTAGCGGGTGGGCGTCATGGGCTCGCCGAACAGCTCAATGGTGCCTTTGTCGTAGGCAAGCGGCTGCAAGATACAGTTGATGGACGTGGTTTTGCCCGAGCCGTTGGGGCCCAGCAGGCCAAAGATCTCGCCGGGGGCGATGCTCAGGTTAAAGTGGTCGAGCGCAATAAGGTCATCGTAGCGCTTGACGAGGTTTTCGACGTGGACGATGTCTGTCATGAGGCGGCCCTTCTGTTGGTCGTGGCCCGGTACGATTGCATCATCGCAGGAGCGGACGGCGCGCACCAGTGAGCTTTGTCACGAGTGCGAGGGGGCGGAGGCGAAACCCCCGCTCGCGCGAGCGATCGACGCCGCTTTGCCGCGCGGGAGGAATGTCACGGTTGCCCCGGGCGGCGCCTCCCCCGCGCGCGGCTTCGCGTACAATACCCGTATGAACAGGCTTTTCGACAAATCGATCGTGCTGGCGTGCTGCATTGCGGCCGCCACGGGCCTTGCTGTGGACGCTCGCCTGGTCGCGGCGTTTTGCCTTGGCGTTATTGCCACCTCGCTGGCCGAGCTCGCACAGAAGGAACGCACGAGCCGCACAAGCGAGGCCGCGAGCTACGCTTACATCATCGCGGCTGTCTTCGTGCCGCCGTTTGTGCCGTTTGCGCCCCTCGCCCTCTATGACATCGCGCGGCGCGTGCGCCGTGAACGCGTTTGGGTCGCGCTGGGCATTGGCGTCGCCTTTGTCTTTGCACTCGTCGCGGACCTTCGCGCCGACGCGCTTGCCGCTCGAACGCTCCTGCTGACCGCCATCCTTTCAGTCGCCGCCACCCTACTGTCACTGCGTACCGCCCAGTTGGAGCGCGAGCAGCAGCGCATGCGCCGCATCCGCGACGAGCTGCAGGAACGAGCCCTCGCGCTCGAAGCGCGCAACCGTGACCTTGCCGACCGCCAGGACTACGAAGTCGAGCTCGCGACACTCGCCGAACGCGCCCGCATCGCGCGCGAGATCCACGATAGCGTTGGCCACCAACTTACACGTGCCTCGCTGCAGACCGAGGCCCTGCGCGTCGTGCACGCCGACGAGCCCAGGGTTGCCGCCGATTTCGCCGACGTCAAGCACGCCGTTGACGAGGCGCTCCAACTTGTGCGCGCCAGCGTCCACGCGCTCAATGACACTGCCGCCGACCTCTCCGTACAGCTCGAGTGCATCGTGGAAGGCGCGTGCTCAGATGGCGGCCCGCAGATTGAGCTTGAGGTTTTGGCCGAGCATGCGCCCGCCAACATCACCAACTGCTTTGCGGCGGTCCTGCGCGAGGCGCTCTCCAACACCATGCGCCACGCCCGCGCGCAAAACGTTGTTGTGCGATGCTTGGAGCATCCATCGTTTTACCAGCTCATCGTTACCGACGATGGCACGGGCGGGACCCAGACGGGCGGTCGCGGCATCGCCGAGGGCATGGGGCTCGGCTCCATGCGCGAGCGCGTCGAGGCGCTTGGCGGCACCTTCACCGCCGGCCCGCGCGCCGGCGCCGGCGGCTGGCGTGTGTTTGCCACCGTTCCCAAACAGCAAGGAGATGAGGCCCGATGAGGCTCATAGTTGTCGACGACGACCGTTTGGTGGTCGATTCGCTCAAGATTATCCTGGGCGCACAGCCGCAGATCGAGGTGGTGGGTACCGGCGCCAATGGCGACGACGCGGTCGCGCTCTACGCCGAGCACGCGCCCGATATCGCGCTACTCGACATCCAGATGCCGGGGCGCGACGGCCTTTCGGCGGCACGCGAGATCCTCGAGCGCGACCCTGCGGCGCGCGTGGTGTTTCTGACAACATTCTCGGATGACGAGTACATTGTGTCGGCGCTCAAACTGGGCGCCCGCGGCTACCTGATCAAAACCGATGTCGCCGCCATTCCACCGGCACTGGCGCAGGTCATGGACGGCAAACGCGTGCTCGAGGGCAAGGCGATCGAGGACATCGATTTTGACGGGACAGGCGCCGATGCCAGCACGCCTCGCCGACCCGCCGCCTTTGCCAGCCTGACCGACCGTGAGTTCGAAGTCGCCGAGCTCATCGCCCGCGGCCTCGATAACAAGGAGATTGCCGCCGCCGCTTACATGGGCGAAGGCACCGTACGCAACCACATCAGCTCGATCCTTGCCAAAATGGGCCTACGCAACCGCACGCAGATCGCCATCGCCTACCTGCGAGGGTAATTGCCCAACAACCGACCACCCCGGCATAGCAAAATGGCTGCTATCGATTTAATGCCATTTCAAAACTATGCCGGTTTACTACGATGAATCGCCCACCTTCGACCACGGCAAATTGCACGCTTCCAAAACCGCAGGTAGAACGCTTGCGATATTTAGAAAAATGCAGTCATGGTCGGGAATGTCGAGTTCATCGTAGTAAACCGGCATAGTTTTGTTCGGGCGGCCCTGCGCGAGTGCCTCCGCAAGCCTTGCGAGACCAAAATGATCTGCTTTCTTCCGCCCGCGGAGATCGGCTGACGGCGCCCGCCACGAAATGGGCCCATCTACTACGTTTGACCCGATACCCCTGACCATAGCCGCGTTTCATGAAAAATCGCAGGCGTTCTACCTGCGGTTTTCATTTCACATTACTTGCCGTGGTCGAGGGCTGCCGCCTAAACATAGTAGATGGGCCCATTTCGTGGCAGACGGGTCACGCGGCAGCCCTCGCAAGGCAAAAATGATCCGTTTCCCTCTGTCCACGGGAGATCAAAGGCTGTTACTGATATGGTGCCATTTCAAAACTATGCCGGTTTACGGGGCTAAAGTCGGAGCCCTCATCCATACCCCCTATTTTTGAAAAACAGCAAGCAGTCTACCTGCGGTTTTATTATCTTGGTTTTCGATATGGTCGGAGGTTCGCTATCCAGTCCCGTAATCCGGCATAGTTTTGTTCGCAGCGGCACAACCGCGCGCTCACGCGCGGGGCCGGCGGGGCATTTTTGCCCCGCCGGCCCCTATTCCAGTTCTATTCCAGCTCTATTCCAGAGCTACTCCGGCTTAGTTTCTACCGTGGGAGTCTTGTCCGCCGCAACTGGAGTGCGGGCGGTGTCCATGCTCAGGCAGTGTTTAGGGCAGCTTTCGATGCACTCGCCGCACACCACGCAGGCAAACGGGTCGATCGACCACGTTCCGCCCTTGCGATCGACCGCGAGCGCGCCCGCCGGGCAACGCCGCGCGCACATGCCGCAGCAGATGCACACGTCCATGTCATTGACGATATGCCCGCGCAAGCGCTCGGGCGCCGTCAGCTCCTCCTGCGGGTAGCGCACCGTTACCGGCTGCTTGACCATAGAACCCAAGGCCGTCTTGGCAAATGTCAGTAAACTCATGCCGCGCCTACCTTTCCGTGCAGCTAATGCAGGGGTCGATGGTCAGGATAATCATGGGCACGTTGGCAAGGAGCACGCCCTGCAGCGCATGTGTCAGACCCGCCAGGTTCTGCGACGTCGGCGTGCGCACGCGGAAGCGGTCCAGGTTCTTGGTGCCGTTACCGCGCACATAGTAATACGCCTCGCCGCGCGGCTGCTCAATCACAACCTCGCCGCGTGCGCCGTCGGCCGGCGTAAGCTTGGTGCGCCCGCCGATCCCGTCGTGCGGAATCTTGCCCACAAGCTCCTTAATGATGTCCATGGCCTGCGTGACCTCGGCACAGCGCACCTGGCAGCGGGCATAGCAATCGCCATCGGTGGCGACAACCGGCTCAAACGCAGCCAGGTCCGCATAGGCACCGTCGCTAAACATGCGTACGTCGTAGTCCACGCCCGAGGCGCGCCCAAACGGGCCGACCATCGACAGATCCAGCGCGTCCTTCTTGCTGATCACGCCCACGCCATGCAGGCGCTCGCCACAGCTGACGTCGTCCAAAAACGTATGCACCAGGGCCTCGTAGTCGGGACGCATGGCATCGAGCGTCTGGACAATGCCAGCCAGCTCGGAGTCCTCAATGTCGTGCTTTAGGCCGCCGATCTCGTTGATCGACAGAATCACGCGGCCGCCGCAGGTGCTCTCAAAGATCTTGAGAATCTGCTCGCGCAGGGTCCACGAACGATAGAACAGTGCCTCGAAGCCAAAGGCATCGGCGAGCAGGCCCAGCCACAGCAGGTGCGAGTGGATGCGCGAAAGCTCGTGCAAAATAGTGCGGATATACTGCACGCGGCCGGGCACCTCGATGTCGAGCATGCGCTCGCAGGCGCTGGCATAGCCGTAGCTGTGGCCCACGGCGCAAATGCCGCAGATGCGCTCGGCGATGTAGCCAAACTGGTGCATGTCGCGCTTTTCGGTGAGCTTCTCGAGTCCGCGGTGCACAAAGCCGATCTGCGGAATTGCCTCGATGACGCGGTCGTCCTCGATCACCAGGTCCAGATGAAGCGGCTCGGGCAGCACCGGGTGCTGCGGGCCAAACGGAATTACGGAGCGATGAGCCATGGACCTTACGCCTCCTTTTTCTGCTTGTCGCGGGCGGCCTTGGCGGCAAGCGCCGCACGGACCTTGGCCGCTTTCTCGGGATCCATGGCGGCGAGCTTTGCCTCCATCTCGGCGGCCTTGAGCGCGGCCTTCGCAGCGGCATCGTCATGCTGGGCATCGGAGCCGGCAGCAGCAGCGGGCTGAGCAGCGGCAGTGCCCGCAGCATCGCCGGCACCCGCGGCACCCTCCCCCGCAGCAGCCGCAGCCGCGGCGGCCTTCTCGGCCGCGGCCTTGCGCGCCTTGGCCTCGGCGGCCGCGCGGACTTTCATGGCCTTCTCGCGCGCAGCCTTCACCTCGGGCGTGATGACGCTCATGGGTTCGGCAGTCGAGACCTGGTAGAAAAAGCCCTTAAAGTCGATCTGCATGTCGGTGATGGCAAGACCAAACAGGTCGTGGGCCTCATTTTCAAACGGGAACACCGCGGGGTAATACGAGCTGATGGACGGAATCTCCTGGTACTGGTCGATGCCCTCGACCACCAGGTTCTCGATCGCATAGCTGCCGTCCTGCGCAATATGCTCCTGAGCAGCACGGACGTTGATAAACGTATAGACCAAGCGATACGAGCCGTCGTCGACGTTGCGCTCGGCATGCATTTGCACAAAGCGCGCGCCGACGCCCTTGAGCGCCTGGACATGCGACAGGAGCTTGTCGATCCCGACGGTGGTATAGATAGCCTTTTGCATTACTCGGCCTCCTTTGCAGCGGCGGGCGTCTCAGCAGGTGCGTCGCCAGCGGCGGGCGCAGCAGGCTTCCCGGCAGGCGCGTCACCGGCACCGTCAGTCCCGGCCCCCGCAGCCACAAACCCGTCCTCGCCCAGCTCAACGCCACCGTCCCAGGTAGCGGCACCGCCCACGGTGAGCGGATCGCCACCGGCGCGCAACACGGTCTCCTTCTGGTCCAGGATGCCGCACGCCTCCACGATGGCATCGATCACCGTCTCGGGGCGAATGGCGCACCCGGGCGCGTACACGTCCACGGGAATCGCGCGGTCCACGCCGCCGATCACGTTGTAGGCATCGCGGAATACGCCGCCCGAGCATGCGCAGATACCGCAGGCCACCACGCACTTGGGCTCGAGCATCTGGTTGTAAATCTGACGCACGACGGGCAGGTTCTGGGCATTGACCGACCCCGTCACCAAAAAGATATCCG
>DXZZ01000002.1:0-84968 GCA_019419425.1 Collinsella sp.
GAGATGTGTATAAGAGACAGGGCTGCTATAGCTAGCAAAAAGGGATAGAGCCGCCTGGCCCTATCCCTTTTTTATGCCGAGGGGCTTCCTACCGCGGCAGGCGAATCGTAAAGCGGCTGCCGACGCCCTCGACTGAGGTCACGCCAATGACACCACCATGGCTATCGACGATCCACTTGGCAATGGCAAGCCCCAGACCCGAGCCCTGCGCGCCGGCATCGCGTGCGTTGTCGGCGCGGTAGAACCGTTCAAACGCGTGAGCTGCGGATTCCTGGTTCATGCCGATACCCTCGTCCTCAACACTTATGTCGATCGTGCCTGCGCCCGCATCGGGTGTTATGGCAAACGTGACGGTCGTGCCTGCGTCCGAATACTTGGCGGCGTTTTGCACGATCACGCGCAGCGCCTGCTTCACGAGTGCCACGTCAACCGATGCGTTGCAGCGCGGGTCGCCGGTAAGTGCGGCATCATACGCCAGCCGATATGTGTGCCCGGCATCGATCATCTGTGATTCTTCGCAAACCTCGCCGACCAGTGCAGCCAGGTTGGTATTCGCGCGCCGCAGCACGGTGCGACCGGCATCGCCGCGTGCCAAAAACAGCAGCTGCTCCACGAGCTCCTGCATATGCTCGCTTTCGGCTTTGAGCGAGGTGATGGATTCTGCCAGCACGTCCGGGTCGTCTTTGCCCCAGCGGTCGAGCATGTTCACGTAACCCTGAATCACCGCGATGGGCGTGCGCAGCTCGTGACTCGCATCGTTGACAAAGCGCATCTGCTGCAGCTTTGCCTCTTGCATCTGGCGCAGCAGGCGGTTGAGCGCGACCTCGATGCTTGCCAGGTCGGCGTCGCCGGTGGTGACGCTCGGCGAGTCGACGCTTGCGCGCTCGATGGCCTGCTCCAGCGTTTCCATCTTGCCGCCGGAGAGCTGCATGCGGCCGAGTTCGTCCACGCGCAGGGCCAGATCGTTGAGCGGCGCCATGGTGCGGCGCACACGGCGGGCACCGCCGAGCATGTTGAGCACGCCGATGACCTGCCAACCTGCAACAACGATATAGAGGGGCCACAGTGCGACGAGGTCCTGCGCGAGGGGGAAGGTCTTGGTGGTACGCGCAAGCTCGACGGTATAGGTGAGTGTGGTCGGGTCCCAGCCGCGCGCGGGCGTCAGCGACATGTCGTGAACGGTGGCGCCGGGGATCCATCCTGCGGTAAACGCGCCGTCGGGCAGCGTCTGGTTGTATCCATAGACGAGGATCGCCGCCGCAATCACCATCAGCAACAGATCGAGCCAGACATAGCTCATCAGACGGCGCCACATATAGCTCCAGTTGATGGCGCGGGCGATGGAGGTGACGCGCTTGGCCTCGGCGTTACGTACGGCAGACATAACCCACCCCGCGCACGGTCTGGATGATGCGGGCGCCGCCGGCGTCTTCAATCTTGGCGCGCAGGTGCGCGATGTGCACGTCGACGTTGTTAGTGTCGCCCACGTAGTCGTAGCCCAGCGCCTCGTGCGCGATGCGCTCGCGCGTGAGCACGGTGCCGGCGTGCGCCATAAGCAGGGCGAGGACGTCGAACTCGCGAGCCGTGAGCGCGATGGGCGAGCCGCCGACCGTGACTTCGCGGCGGTCGGGATCGAGCGCGACCGAGCCCACGGCGAGCGTGGCGGGGGAGGGCGCGGCGGAAGCCTGAGTCGAGTCGCTGACCGGGGGTATCGCAGTGGCGCCGACACCCGCGCCGCCTGCCGCGCCCGCTCCGGCGCCGACGCCAGCCGCGTCCGAAGCCGCCCGCACGGCCTCTGAGCGCTTCAGCGCCACGCGGATCCGTGCGAACAGCTCCTCAATCGCAAACGGCTTGGTCAAGTAATCATCGGCACCGGCATCGAGCCCGGCCACCTTGTCCATCACGGCATCGCGCGCGGTTACCATGATCACCGGCACATCCTTGTGCTTGCGGATGCGCCGCAGCACCTCCATGCCGTTGAGCTGCGGCAACAGCACGTCGAGCAGAATCAGATCGTAGTCGCGCTCCAGCGCCAGGTCCACGGCGGTGCGGCCGTCGGCAGCGTGCTCCACCTGGTAGCCCTCGTGCTCCAGTTCGAGCGTCACAAAGCGGGCGATTTTCTCCTCGTCCTCTACGATCAGGATTCGTGCCATACGTGCCCCCGTCTGCGATTATTTGTCGTCGTTCAGATTTTGCTTGATGTCGTCCGCGGCGTTAGCAGCGCTATCCATAAGGTTGTTGATGCTGCCGGGCACGTCGCCGTCGCTGTCGATGCGGTAGCGCATGCCAAAGAACAGGCCAATCAGCATCAGCCATATCGTGGCGCCCCAGGCAAATAGCGCGACGATGGGGATCAGGATGGGGATGTTGAGGATGATCGCATCGCGGCGCGTGGCGATAAACTTGGTGTCCAGACTCAGGCGGAAGAGCTTTTTGAGGTACTCCCACACGCTGTCCATCTTCTTGGAGAAGTCGGTCTTTTCGCTCGACTTTTCGTAGGCGGCCTGCGCGGCGACCATCTCGGCCGAGGGCTCATCGGCCGGCTCGGACTCGGTGGCGGCGTGCGCCGACGTGGTCTGGGTCTTGCCCTGCGACTCGAGCCAAATGATGGCGTCCAGAACGTTGCCGTCGGCGGCGTCGAGCGCGGCCTTGGCGTCGGTGTAGCTCACGTTGCACTTGGTGCGGATGGTTTCAACTTTTTCGAGGTCGTCCATGACCTGTCCTTTCGTTCGATGGGCGCGACGTCGGGCGATCTGCCCGGGCGCGAGCGTTGCGTTCGGCGGCCTGCGTTGCGCGCCGCCGCCCCGCCCTTGGTCGAACTCTATAGTGCAGGTTATAGATTAAGCGATTCTTGAGCCAAGATTAATGTTGGATGAGTTTTTGGGTGGCGAAGCGCGTGACGCGGGGCGCGCAGGCAAGGGGAAGGTCGGTTTTGCGTGGCGTGAAGGAGGGACGGTCTGATCTTTGGGATAGCTGATAGCGAGGTCTAATACTTTTCCGAGAAGTGAATGAGTGAAAACGGACCCCCGAAGCATCGACACTTTAGAGGTGCCGCTTCCTGCGGTTTCAATGCTGAAATCCCACGATTTTGCCGCCGAAAAATGCGGATGTTCCAGGGGTCCAAAAACAGCCGTTCACTTCGCGGAAAAGTATTAGACCTCAATAGCGGGGGATGGGGCGCCGGTGCAAAACGGCGTCAGAAATGGGGTAAACAAGGCAAACGGATCTAATGGATCAAAAATCATGTTGCAAAAGTATGAAAATATCCTACAATTGCAACATGAAGTGCTTTAGCAACATAACGGCGATAATCGAGCTCTCCGAGAGCGAGGGTGTGTTCACCACAGCTCAGGCGGCTCGCATGGACATCTCTCGAGATGCGCTGGCGCACTCATGCCGCGCAGGGCGTCTTGAACGGATATGCCACGGCGCCTACCGGATGTCTGGAACGCAGCGCCGAGACACCGACGAACTCAACGCCTTTTGGAAGCTCACCAATCCCTCCCTTTGCGCGTGGGAGAGAAAGCGTCAGTGGGATGGCATCGCCGTGAGCGGTACGACAGCGGCGAACCTACAGCAAATGGGCGATTTCTATCTGTCCCCCTACAGGATGACCGCGCCCATGCGTATCAATACAAGAAACGAATCCCTTTCTTTTGTAAAGCGCGAGATTGCTGAGCGGGACATCGTTTGGCTCGACGGCCTGCCGGTAACTAAACCCGAGCGCACGCTTGTCGATCTTTGCCTCGATTGCGAGGACCCCTCATTAATTATCGATGCCTATCACGACGCGCTTGGACGTGGACTCGATATACAACGGCTGAAGGATCTTGTAGAAGAGAACTCTAAAACCGCCAAACGACGCGAGCTGATGGCGCCTTTGCTGATGGTACTGAACGGGTAATGCGAAACGGAGGACATGGTGAAGTACAAAACGCCTGCCGCATTGGAGATGGCTGTTAGGAATGCCGCAAGAGAATCACCAATGGATACTAATCGGGCAATCGTTGGTTTCTACTTTCATCGCTTCCTATGTCGCGTTTTTTCAGAAGATGACTGCCGTTTTGTGCTTAAAGGTGGTCAAAGCGTCCTGGCGCGAACGCTCGATGCGCGTGTCACAAGAGATATTGACTTGGTTGCTCAAGAGGAGAGCCTCGAAGAGGCTGTTGCCGATCTGGTGCGGGCGGCTTCGATTGATCTGGAGGATTTCGTTTCGTTTGTCTTTGATCGTGCAGAGCAGATCAAAGAAGAAGATGAGTATCGGTGCGGTGCGAAGGTGTGGTTCACCCCCTTTATGGGAACCAAGAAGCTACAGCCAATTTCAATTGACTTGGTAATTGATGAAGTGCGGGGACTTGAGCCTGAGGTTCTTGCGCCGATCGATCGTCTGAATATCGAGGGGCTCCCAGTCTGCGACTATCGAGTATGCCGAGTGGAGAGTGCCCTTGCAGATAAATTGCTCGCAATGATAGAGATGCATGAGGGCTGTGCTTCATCGCGAATCAAGGATATAGTCGACATCTTGGTGTACGCGAAAACTTGCTTCGTCGATGGGGCTACGCTTGTCGAGAGGGTCGAGAAAGAAGCGTCTGCCCGCAAAGTGGCAATGCCGGAAGAGTTCGTGGCGCCTCTCTGGTGGAAACAAAATGGTTCTGCACAGTACGTAAAGATGGCGAGGCAGGCGGGGGTACTTGATCTCGCGGGGAACATTGCTGGGGCAGAAGAGGTTGTCAATCGGTTGTATACACCGTGCTTTAATCATTCGGCGAATGTGCGCAAATGGAATCCTCAGACCACGGGATGGGAATAGGCTAGATAGTTAAGCCGGCGGCAGAATTAGTTCCTGTCGCCGGCTTAAGACGTTTCTACTGCCTATGCGCTATTCGCAGGTCTGGTCGACCACCTGGGTGACGGCCTTTTTTGCGCCTTCGAGGTCGCGCAGGGCTTGGGCGACAGCGGCCTCGGCTTGTTTCTTTGTCCTTACGACCTCGGCAAAGCGGTTGATGGATTCGCTATACTCGCGTGTGCGCGGGTCGAGCGCCGGCGGGACTTCGATCTCAAACAGGTCGCTAGGACGGATGGCGCGGATGCTGGCTGCTTCAGTTAATGCTTGAATCAGCTGCGCCCCGTGGCCTTCGGTAAGGTATCCAACAATTATCTCCGAAAACACTACGCGTTCATCTTCGGTCATCGTTTGGAATGACGGGCGAATGACGGTGGTGTTATGCGAAGCAACCAGATGCTGCTTAGCGTCATCGGAGCTGACGACGAGCAGGTTGGACGCGCCGTAGCGACCCAGCATGCGCGGCATGACGATATCTCCAGCGCGGAGCTCATAACGATCGAGAACGCTGGGGTCCACCTTTACGATTTTGGAATCCGAGCCGTTTGCGCTTTCTACAGCGTCTGCGGGCAGAAGGTTGCCGTCTTGAAAATCCTGAGATGAGATGCGGCGAACCTCGATCGCATCAACGTCGTTCGATGTGGTGCTCTCGCGGGGCATGAATGGTGCCACTCGCGTAAAAGCGTCACCAAGCGTGGCGCTGTAGTTTCGGGTAAGGCTGATAAGGCTGATTTTGCCCCACGAGAGTGGGGCATGGTGCTGGAGTAGCTCACGCGTCTCGAGAACGATTGTCTCTATGGGAGAGGTCTGATGTTGAGCGAGGCTAACGCGGGACCAATCCGGTGCAATAGCTAGGGGCGGGCAGGATTCTTCGTTCGCGGGGGTTGGCAACATGTAGCGAGTGAAGCTGGACAGGTTGTGGAATGTGACGCTGCGGTTCTCCGTTGACAAGACGATGAGCTCGCACATCTTGTAACTGCTGGGTTCGCTGTGCGGGAAATAGACGACACGCTCGATGAGTCCTTCGCGCATGAGAACCGTGCGCGCCTGCTCGGCTTTATCTATTAGACTTGCTGGCAGTAATACCGCTGCCCTGCTTCGACCGGAAAGCGCGAGCGCATAGAGGCACCAAACAAAGGGGTCCCAATCGCAAAAGCCTAAATAGCCCGGCTCCAGATCGTTGATAAGGGCCTCGCATAAGCGAATTTCTTTGTCGTGAGTATTGCGGTGATAGCCCGTAGCGTCGATAAGCACCGGAGCGGGGCCGTCGACGTCGTCCCGCTCTCCTGGTTCAAGTTCGCAAATGCTGGGAAAGACGCTTTTATTCATGAAGAGGCACGTATTGAGCAGGTCGGCATCGAGCGAATCGGGTAGTCGAACGACGCGCAAGCGACTGCCTTGTTCCAGATTGAGTGCGCGCGAAATGATGGCAGCGGTGAGGCGTGGCAAAGAGAACGCGGATTCGTACATACGTATGCCCTTTCTTCTTAGTGGGATATATGTTAACAGAATATTTCGAAAATTTCTAATGACGAGAACAGCACACTGTGCTATCCTCGAAGCAATCCAAACCAATTCAATACCAACTGTTTGATGCCACAGCTAGACAGCCTTTAGGCAAATCGCGCTATCGAGCAGAGTAATTTTACTTACGAAACCACAGGCTAGGCGACGTTTCTGGCCCACACGTCAAATCATTCTAAAACTTAGAACAAACTTACCGACAAACATCTGCAACCGGATAGGAAGAAGCATTCATGAAGAGCGAAGACAGCATCTACGAGGCATTCCTCAACACACTCGACGAGGATCTCCGTAGTATGTGCGCAAAGAACGAGAAGGCAGAGAAGCCGTTTCCGTATCCGTACTGCGGTGAAGAGAACGTTGAGCGCCTCGCTAAGGCACTTGTTGGCGTGCTGGAAAAGCACTCGCCCGATATTCCCGGGCTGGTGCCCGAGCAGTATCGAGACGATGTGCACGAGGCTCGCGAGCTTTTGGCCGCGGCGGCGCTCGCTTTGCTGTCGCTGTACTTTCCCCAGCGCGATAACTGTATGCGCTGCATGGCCATCTTAATTAGCCTGTTTCGGCACGGAAGCAATCCGCGCTTTAAATCGAGCGGCGTGCTCATGTTTGAGCAGGTTTCGACAGGTATGAAGTACTCGTCCGAAAAAGGGGGACGCATTCCGTCTCGCTTTGTGCGAAGCATCGACTACAAAAGACCCAGCGACCACGTGCATCGCGATGGATCGCATGGATTTACGGCGGACGAAGACGATGCCGTCATGTTTTTCGAACGTTACCGCGTGATTCAGCAACGCGTATTCGATGCGAGTTCGCGTTTCAACTTCGAGCTATGTGTCAAACGCCCGTTTGAGGCGCTTTCGGACAATCGGCAGAACTTTTATTACAGGGAGGAAAAGATGGAAACCGATTTGGCAACCAAGGTACAGAGGCTTCGGGACCGCTACACCCTCAACTACGCTCAGGCCAAGGGATACGACCTGCTCGACAAGCTGATGATCGAGTCGTTGCTTGCGTATCTGCGCGACGGGACGGTCTCAACCGTGGCGCGCGAGAGCTATGTGGCGCAGGCCGAGCGACTGATTGACGGCGCGGTCAAGTTGCCATGCGCGACAAGCCCCAAGGAGGGCGAAGGCATCGGCCGTATTTCCTAGCAACTACGCAGAACCATCGACAAGAAAGGGGCCGTGACATGTCGGTCATTAAGATGTACGGCTACGAGGCCGCACAGCAAACGGAGTATCAAGCCAAGAAGTGGGCGACCAAGGAGGAAATGCAGGCGCTGTCGTCCGGCGATGAGCAGCGCGATGTGATCTTGGCGCACGGTGCCACGGTTGCTTTTTACGAGGGCGATAAGCACTGGGAGACGAGCGTGTCCAACAACGTGTTTGTCTTTGGCGGAACCGGCAGCGGCAAAACGGCGAGTTTCGTTTTGCCCAACCTGCTCAATCACCACGAATGCTGTTATGTGGTCACAGACACCAAGGGTGAGCTGCTGCGCCGTACGGGGAAAGGCTTTGAAGAGGACGGCTACGAGGTAACGGTTCTCGATACTGTTAATCCCGAGCGGTCGGCCGGATACGACCCTCTGCGTTACGTGATGGATGTCGAGGATATCCCCACCACAGTGGCGGCAATCATGGAGGGGGTCGATCCTGATGGGCGCAGCTTTAGGAACGACCCGTTTTGGGACAACGCGAGCGATCTGCTGCTCCGAGCGATTATTGGAATCCTGTTCCTTTTGGAGTGCCTTGCCGGCACATTTGCGCCGGGTGGGGATCCCACGGCTCCGCGCCGCTACCTTAAGATGAACAACGTCTTTAAGCTGGCCGCGCTCATCAAGGTCACGGGAGATGGCGAGGGCCGATTTCCGTTGGACTACCTTGTGGGGCAGGTGGAGTCCAAGGAATTTCTTGGCAGGTATGAGTCGGCGAACGCGGACCTGTATGGCGTTGAGCAGTACCGCGATTTTCGCGGAGCAGCCGATAGGACGCTTAAGAGTATTCTGATCACACTCAATGCGACCATCTCGCGGCTTAAGACTCCCCAGCTCATGCGCGTCTATGAGAAAGATGAAATGCGTCTTGACCGTATCGACGAGGGCAAGCGCGTAATCGATCTTAAGGTGAGCGACAACGACTCGACCAATGCATGGCTTGCCAACGTTGCCCTTAAGCAGCTGTTTAACCTGGCCCAGCGCCGCGCCGACGCCAGCCCTAGTGGGCATTTGCAGCGCCGCGTGCAGTTTATTCTGGATGAGTTTCCCAACGTGGGCCGCATCCCCGATTTTGAGCGGAGTATTGCGACCGTGCGCAGCCGTGGCATGAGCTTTTTGATGTGCGCGCAGTCGTTGAGCCAGCTCGATGGTGTGTATGGCGAAACCACAGCTCATACCATCCTCGATAACTGCGACAGCTTGGTCTACATGGGCGGCGGCAGCAACATCGCGACGCAGAACTACATAAGCGAGCTGTGTGGCGAGTCGGTTTTGGGCACCAACTATGTGGGCGCCGAGCGCACTGCCGTCGATGTGCGCGGTTGCGTGATAACCCCGGGCGAGGTGGGGCTTATGCCGCGCGCCGATTGTCTGGTCAAAGTGACCGGCATGCGCCCCTTCCGTGCCAAGAAGTATTTTTGCGGCGACCATCCCAATGCGGCCAAGTGGCTGAGGGATTAGTCCTTGCAGCTTCGCGCGCTCAATCTTGCCTATTTGACCGCACGGCTTCCATTAGCCGTAAACCGTGCGGCCCCGTTTTGCCTCCTTACCGATTCCGTTTAGAAGGGAATTACCATGTCCGTTATGTATCGTGAGCCTAGCATTATCAAGAAGTCCAAGGACGGTCGCGTTGCCGCCGTCGATATGGCAAGTGAGCTGCTTAACAGCCGCGTGCTGCTGCTGGAAGGCGAGGTCAACGATGTGACCTGCAATGGCCTTATTAAGTCCATGCTGGTGTTGGAGCATCAGAGCGCCACCGAGCCCATCACCCTCATCATCAACAGCCCGGGCGGTAGCGTTACGGCGGGGCTGGCGCTCATCGACACCATGCAGTCGCTCGACTGCCCCGTGATCACGGTGGGCGAGGGCGTCGTGGCCTCGATGGCCGCGGTGATCTTGGCCTGCGGCGACCACCGCCAGGTATACCGCCACACGCAAGTGCTCATCCACCAGTTGATGGGCGGCACGGGCATGGCGCAGCAGACCGATATCGAGATCGTGGCCCAGCACACGGCGGCCATGCGCGCCGAGCTGGACGAGCTGCTGGCCGAGCATGGCAACCTGAGCGCCCAGGAGTTCCACAAGCTCACCGAGCGCGACTGCTGGTGCAACGCCAGGCGCGCTCTGGAGCTGGGTCTGGTGGACGAGGTGATTGCCCCGAGTAAGAAGGCGCTCTAGCGGGGCTCATGTCTTGTGGGCATATAGAGCGGGGCGAACGATCGCGTAGTTTAACGGCCAGAAAGAGGTTGAACATGAGCAGGATTTGGGATGTCGACGGCATTGAGTGGGAAGACCTGCCCACCGTGAGCGACCTGCTGTGCGCTGCGGACACAAAGATCCTGGCGCGCGAGGTTGCCCTGCGATACGGCGGCAAGCCGGACGGCCGCGGCCGTGTCGATAACGAGCGCAGCTTAAAGCGCGCCCGCCGCAAGGTCAAAAAGCTGCGCAAGGTTGACCCCGAGCCCAGCGACAAGATCGTCCTGTTGCCCAAGCATGTCATCAATCGTCGCGATGCGGGCCACGGCTTTGACTATTACGACGTAGAGCCATGCGCCTTTACGCGCGGTGGCGCGCAAAAGCTGGGAGAGGACGCGTGCGCTGAAGTGTATCCGTGGGACCTGTTCCTGCTCAACGAGGAGCCCGCAAGTGTCATTCTGGGCTATCGCGTATGGCTCGGCGGCGAATGGGACCTATGCGAACGTTATCGCTTTTTGGCTGTGGTGTGCGCCAGCGCGCTGCATCGCTTCCGCGAGCAAAAGGAGCTGTGCAAGTGTCTCAAGAAGGACGATGCAGCCTGCGATATGGACGAGGACGAGGCGATCGAAGGTGTCCGCCACGACGTGTTGTATCCCGAGGAAGTGATCAACGCAAAGCTCGGCGGCTATTGGGATACGAGCCTGGGGCTCAATCTGCCCTGGAAGGACGAGCATTTCGAGACCTGCGTACGGATCGACAGGGCAATCGATGACCTGTTTGCCGAGGAGACGAAGCGCAATGCCGCGGAGCTTGGGGGGAAACTCGGGCAAGGATATGCGAAGCGTGGCTAGGACGGATATTTGCTGTACAGATTACTTCCATGAATGAGCGAAGATAATTCGGCAAAAATCTGTCTGGACGGAATGATAGAACGATGGTGTTAAACGATATCTGTGCTTCAAGGAGTTAATAATGGAAATCGCTTATAAGGATTTATTTCGTAAAAACTATCTTACTTATGTGCCCGGTCCAGCAGGTTTCTTCGCAAAAAAGTTCAAGGAAAGCGGATATAGCGAGGCTGAATTAATTGATTTGATTTTAGGAGTGGATTTCTCTCTCGCTGGAGCTGACGAGGATATTAGCCTGGAAAAGAAATGCGAAATAATCGAACGGGCGGTTGCAGATGCGCATTATACGAGTTGGGCCCTCGACCTGATTGGTCTGGTGATTTCTTTTTCCGCCGGCAAGTTTTCGTCTGCGTTGGCGGTCAGCAATCCAGTTCCAGCCGCGGTTTTCGTAGCGTTATTTCTGGCCGCCCTGGCAATATACGCTCGGTTTCGGATTTGCTTTGAACGAAATCGAACGGCACTGTTGTGTGCGCTGAGGCATATAAAGATGGTTCAAGCGAAGTTGAGCAAATCATCATGATTTTATTGCCTAATTGCAGCCATAAGCTATGAAGCACTGGGATTGCTATGCCTTATTGCAGGGATGCTTTACTGATTGAGAAAAACGTGAAGCGACCGTGGTTGACGGTCGCTTCACGTAAACAGGCATTTTTAAATCTTGCGTAACCTGATTTGGAAGTTCAGATTAAAGAAATAGTCATCATCGATTTTATACACATACCCATAGTCACCATGGTCTGGATTTGTGCTGGGGAAATCAAGATAAGCCAAATTGTATAGGTAGTCTTTGAATTCGTCGGATTCAAGAGCGTAATGACAGGTTATTTTTCCAGTTTTTGAAACATCGATGTAGCCACCATTGACGACGCCCTTGCCGTCCCAAAGCGTTGAGGCTGTCATTCTGCAATAAGTTGCGTATAGAAATGCCTTAAACATGTACTGGTATTTTAAGTGAGGACGGGAAATCTGGTGTGGATTAGCCTGGGCCAGCCTATTAACTGCGGCTGGAAGGTTGACGTCCTTGTTCCCATGGAAAAAATGATCTCTTAGGATCCATTCGATCGCCTCGGGCAAAAGCGGATTAAGAAGCTCAAGATTGTCTCTAAAAGCTCGAACCTTTGCTTTTTTTGCGATGACATAGTCTTTAAATACAACGGAACTTGCCGTCTCAATGATTGCGTCGCATCGACTTTGGACCGCTGCGTGGTTTTTGCTGTCCACTAATGAATTGATGTGATTCATGTCATCGTCATTGATGCCGTTAATTTGATAAATCAACCCCGAGGCTGATGCCGTGTTGAATAGGGGAGGGTCATTGCCAAAATACGATTTAATCGAGAAGCCGATGCGATCGCGCTTGAGGCCAGTGCGCGAATCAAGCGTTGTTAGATAAATGTCGTTTTTATCGCCGCTCCCGGCCTTCAACTTCAGGACTTCTGCCAGCTTCAGGAAGGTCACAGCTTCTTCAGATGCTGTGAAGGTGCTTTTCCCGTGCTGAATTTTATCCATAAGATCGTCAGCGGCGACAGTAAAATCGCTGGCGGCAACCTTGGCAACGGGAGAGCCGTTAACGTCGATGATTACATCCGTATTGTTTTCATCCATGCTATACGCGACGATGCGGTCTTTGGTTTCTTTCCTAATGACCCCTACAACTTCCATCCATACATCGGTGGCTTGCGTTGAAGTGTCATACGAAAGGGCGATCTTTCCGTCGCCGATAAGACGCATTGCGGTATAGAGCTCGCTCCATTCGCCTTTATTAGCTCGCCATTTATCTGCCTGTTTTTCATCGCGTGCCATCTAGGACCTCCCTAATTTTTTTTTGCAATTTCAGCAATGACGGGCACCGTTACCGAATTGCCAAATTGCTTATATAGCTGAGTGTCGCTCAGGACTAAATTGTATGAATCGGGAAAACCTTGAAGTCGTGCCCATTCACGAGGGGTTAGCTTTCTAACGTCCTCTTTATTGATTGACCCCTTAATCCTGGTCACCGGGGTCATAGAATGCTCCCGGTGATCGACAATTAGATTGCGCTCGCGACCCATACCTCCGCAAACGATGGCTCCTGCGATGCCGTCTAGCTCACGAATTTCATAGCCAAACCCGTGCCCAAGTGCCTCATGTCTCGCTCTGTGCTTTCTGAGCGTTTCAAGGTAAACATCAGATAGATAGTACTTTGGGCTAATGGGGGCGTTTTCGAGGATGTCGCTGAGGGTGGCTTTGTGTTCAAGTCCAGATGGAAAGGTAAAGCTATCTGGAGCGACGTCGTCTCGAAAAGCAACAATATAAATTCGCTCTCTGTTTTGGGGAACGCCAAAATCCTTAGAGTTCAACATCTTATAAAATGGGACGTATCCCTCTTCTTTTAGTGCGCCGAGAATAGTCTCAAATGTCCTGCCTTTATCGTGGATGGGGAGTCCCTTGACATTTTCGCAGAAGATAACGCTCGGTTTGTTTGCACGCTCGGTGCAAATGCGAAGCGTATCGAAGAACAAAGTTCCGCGGGCCCTGCCTTTGTAATCGTCAGCAAATCCCTTTCGTTTCCCCGCCAGACTAAAAGCTTGGCAGGGAAAGCCCGCCAAGCAAATGTCAAAATCGGGAACATCCGAAGCATCAATTTGTGTGATATCGCCTGCGATTTGAAAGGAGTCGATGAAATTTGCGCGATAGGTTTTACGTGCTGGTTCATCCAATTCGCTTGCGAAGATGGTTTTGATGTCAGAGCCAAAGGCCTCTTCGAATCCCATCCTGATTCCACCAATGCCAGCAAATAGATCAATGGCTCGATACGTTGCCATACCACTCCCGATAACAATGCGGTGTTGAAGCAGTTAGAAACCCGCAGATACCTTCTTTCGAATCAAACATTTTATTCTAGCTTGGATTGAGCCTGTCCTGCGTGCGGCAACTAGTCAAAAAGACTATAAAGCAATCTTGAGATAGGAAATTGAGGTTATTTTGAAGCTGTATGACAGGGCAAGAGCTGAAGATAATTAATGGAGGGCATGTTTGCGGGCCTGTATCGTGTGCACTGACAGCGAATGAGACAAATAATAGTCAAGTGTGAATATGGCATAACTTGGGTTGTCGAATGCATCGGTGCAATGGCCGCATGCGTCGCGCACATGTCGTGTGTCTTGGACGGTCAGGTTGCTAGAGGCGAATTTGGGATTGTTAATTTCAAACAGGGGGAATGTTGTTTCGCAATTTGATTGACATTATTTATCTGTGCAACACTCTTTGACGGATTGTTCGGTCTTACGTGCTATGAGCTGCATGAATACTTAATGAGGCCTATATAATCTAGAGCGTTCTTTTGAATTGTCGTGAGGCGGGGCAACAGGGATTGCTGACTGTGCCCTCCGTCGTCCAATCCTCTTTTATGGCCGCCTCCGCGGTCGCGATGCGATCGTCTCTGATGGATAGGCAATCCCAGTAGTCGGACAAACCGGGAACGGGGGTGTGTCTGATTGGTTTCATTCCTTTCTTTCTGGCCTTGTCAGCCTCCATCTCTAATGAGATGACGGTGGCAACTAAGTCGAATTTAGAAAGTGCCCATCCGTTGTCCGATTTGCGACAGCTACTAGTGTTCTGCTCTGCGAGCTTATCTAAGAGCTCTGGAAGGGTGCCTAATTGCGCTGACTGGGTCGTAATAGTAACGATTTCATTGCCATCCGCCAATGACCCGTTCCAAATCACGGGGCGAGGATGGCCACATGCTTCAGGTGTTTGAGTGCTGGGCTGGTTTTTGGGCTGATTGATCGCTTTGAGCCACTCTTCGTAGAGTGCTTTCGGCACGAGGGGAGAGCGTTGATAAAAAGGTCCAAGGGTGTGGTCGACGGCGGCGGCTAGTTCTTGAAAATAAAGCTGTCGTTTTTTGTTGATAGCCATAGGGTTATGCCCGTCTTTCCCGCTGACGGTATCTGCTTTGCGTCTTAAATTGACGGCAGTTGCATGGGGCGGCTTTTTACCAAGCTTGAGTTTTCTATTACTCGCGGGATTGCAGTACATGCCCATTTCGTTGTCGTATCTAGAACAATACTTGCTATTGTTGCCAGTTGGGAAAAAGGGCTTGTTACATGTGCTGCATTTTGCCGGAAGTGCCCCAGATCGCAGGGCTTCGCATAGTAGATGCGCATAGAAAACCGGGAATGATTCCGGAAGAAAAGAATGAATCAATGAGTGGGAGCGGTCTATCAAGTGCTGGAAATGAAGGGCTTCTTGCATTGCGTCACTGTCGTTGATGTCGATAACAAGGTACTTTCCGTCATTTACGATAAACCGCATGATGCCGATTGTGCTTTCGGCGTTCCTCGATAACTCCACCTTGTTGTAGAGCCTGTTCTGAATCAGGTTGAGTGCCAGAGAGTCGAGGCTATTGAGGTCCTGGACCATTGGGGCGGCGATTGCATGTTTCGTGCATTCTGAGGACGTTAGTTCCCCAAAACGGCGAATTTGATCAGCGACATCCAGGATGGATTCTCCGGTAGAAAGCAGCTTCGCGAATAATGAAACGTAGCTGCTGAGGTCATCCCGATAAGAAGGCTCGTTTATCTTCTTGGATAAGCTAAGACAATCAATGATGATGTCGCCAAGAACGGCTATTGCCAACTCATGGATATCGATGGCTAGTTGGGTATCAACTAATTGACCGTGGAAGTGCGTCTCATAAAACTCTCTTTTGGTTTCTGGCGTTTTAAGCGCCAACGGGTGGTGGGCAATTGAGCGCTCGCTTCCGCGAGCGAGCTCAGGCCTACTGTTTAGGCCAAAGAGCATTTCAATGTAATTGGCCAGATTAGGGGCAACGGAATCGGCGGCATCGTTGCTGCTTAGTAACTCAAGTGCTGGCATAGCAACTTTCGCGATGTTCCTGCACTCTATTGCCCAAAGGGAGAAAACCTTCGAGGGCAAATAGGCATCGGGTATTTCATCAAGATAAACTGAATCGATGCATAATGAGCAAGCATTGAAAAAGAGCTGGTAGATACCGTCCGAATAGCCGCCGCTTATTGCGGAATCAAGCGCTTGCTTGACTGCTTCTGTGAGCTCATGCGTTATATTTGCCTTTTCGATATGGCATTTGTCGAGGTCGCCGCCTGCGTCAATTATTCTCGAACAAAGCGGAGGAAAACACGTGGAAGCATTTTTATAATCTGAGCCTTCGAGATATTGAGCTTCTTGAATGCGCTGCATTCGCTGTGGCGAATTAAAGATGCGGTGTGGAACGGGCGCTGAATGGGCGTTACGATATTCGGCATACCAAGAGGACATTTCGTTAAAGAACTTCTCAAGATCAATTCTTAGGAATTCGTTTAACAGCTCTTTTGCAGACCAATGCTGTTCGAATTCCGCTCCTTCACATTCTTGATCCTTATCGGGTTTTGCGTTTGTCAGTTGTTTGCAACAGAGATGCAAAGAGGTATCTCTGTCAAACCGAATGAAGCTAGCCCTAACACGCCAGGTCAGAGCTATTAAATTGGCACCTTGCATATTTCTTAAACCAGCACAACTTTCAAAATCAAATATACTTTGTGCCATTGTGCCACTTTGTCGTGTTCAATAGGAGTCGAGCAAGAAAGAAGTCCAAGGGAGGACGGAAAATGTTCGACGGCACCCTGTTTGAACTGGTTAATTCCACCAAGCGCGATGAGCTTGAAGATATCGTTTGCGAAGCTATGACCATCTGTGATGAGCTGAAGGTGGGCCTTTCTGAGGAGCGCGGGCTCGGCTTCTTTGAAGACTGTGCCCGTCAAAGCGCCTATGAGCTCATGCTCGACAATTGTCGTGACGAGCTTGCTCGTCTGGGCTTTGAGCTCGAGTGGGGCGTTGAGGACTATCCGGTGGTCTCGCCGGTCCGTTCGGTTTCGCTTGCGCGGATCTCAGCGCATGACGCCGTTGGCGTCGAGTATTCGAGTCGTAATGACCTCGATATAGCTTGTTAGTCTTTCTTTCTTCGTAGGCGGTCAAGCCGACCTGCTGTTTTATCGGGACTTCTAAGCAGTCCCGTTCTTTACGCCAATCACCCCAAAACTCAATCACCAACCAATCGGGTCTCTCTGAAAGGAAGATCATGAATACTTCTATTCAAAATGTGTCCGTCTCTCACAAGCCGAGCATCACCAAGATTGCCGAAGGCGCGTTGCTAATCGCTGTCGCGGCGTTAGCTGTGAACGGCATCATTTCCTTTACTGCACCGTCGTACATCTGGAAAGGTGAGATTCCTATGTTCACGCCTGACCTGTTCGATCATCCCTACGAGGCTCCAACGGTGGAGGATATTGTGTCGGGAATGGAGACGCTTGACCGGGTGTCGATGACCGCGGCCGTGCTCGTTGCTCTGTATCCTGTATACCATGCCATTTGGTGCCTCTGCGCAGGTGTTGGGTGCAATTGCAAGGCACCTGTGTTTTGCGGACGGATGTCGCGCCGCTTTGGCTCGTTGAGCGCCTGTTCGCTTTTGGCCGTGCTTGCCGTATGTCGTGGGTTTGAGTGCTATATCGACGGCGGGGCCACGGGGGACAAACTCCTCATGATCGTGGGCCTTTTCCTCATGGTGACATCGATTGCGCTTGTTTCCGGATGCGTCCTGGCATGCATTGTCAAATGGTATGAGCTCAAAGGTCCTGGGCGCTATCGTGGCGACGAGGCTCTTGTCGCATGGTTCGGCCGTGCAGATGTCTTACTGAATCGCGCAAGCTCAAACATGGTGTTGCTGTATGGTGCCGAGATGCTTGCCTGCGCGGCATCGTTGATTTTTGGATATGGCATCGCTAGCACTATTGCATCCATCATTACGATTGCATTAACCGCCTGGGGCATTGTGCTCGCCATCATCTTTATCCCTCTTTGTATCGGCTGCGTTTCAGCTAGCTCGAAAGACTAGAAGGGTGAATCTGTTCGCGGACACGTAGAAAGCCGCGGCATCAAGCTCAGTCTTGCTTTTCCGGGTCATATCCCTTTGTATACACGGTAAAGCTGAGGTCATCGATCATGCCGGTACTGCAGACACATGCGTCGGGCGTGTTCCAAGTGTCCTGAACCGTCAGGTCGGTTGAGACGCGCTCGGGCTCATCAATTCCAAGCAATGGAATGGGTTTTGTCATCTGATCGGCGTTATTTATCTGCGCAATGATCTCCAGCAACTTGTACAACTTGATATGCCAGGAGCTGTATGGGTGCTCGCCGGGCCCCTTGAAATCCAACGTGCATTTTGATTGTGGGCTTTCGGCAAGTTGGCCCAAACGTTCAAAAAGCGCTGGGTACTCGGCTCCGGAAAACTCGACTCGAACATAACGATTGCCATCGCGGACGACTCCGTACCACATTACAGAGTATGGAAAGCCGATTCTATCCGGTCGTTTGATTTCTGTCCTGCAATTGGGCTGGTTGACGATAGACAGCCATGTTGAATAGAGCTCGTCGGAAATAAGGTCACTCGCTTGGTATGTTGGACCAATGCCATTGAGGACAAAGTTGCCAAGACGCTCAAAATAGTGGGCACAATCCGCTAGGCCATTTTTATACGCCGTATCGGCTTTTCTCTGCATATTGAGCGCGACATCGCGGGGCGATTTGCGACCAAGATGTTTTTTGGCGTTATATCGCGGGTTGCAGTAGAGCTTGGTCTCCTCGCTATATCGGTCGCAGTACTTGCTGTTGGGACCAGTTGGAAAAAAGAGCGAACCGCAGGTTTGGCATGCTATCGGCATAATGCCGCACAGCAGCAGCTCGTGAAGGATGCGGGCATAAAGGCTTGCAAAGGACCATTCCTCTTCGGTGAAGTAGAGCTCTCCTGCCTTTGAAATAACGGCTTGAAGCCCAACGAGCCTATTGAGGTTTTCCTGGTCGTTAAGCTCTGCATGCGTATGGAAGTCTCCATTTGCGAAGATCTGGTTCTCGCGCATAGCTTCGAGATAGTTTTTACGAAACGCCTGCATAAAGGGGGCGCTATTCATGCGCTTTATTCCATTCAAATGCTCTTCGAGCTTTTGAGCCGTTTCGTTTCCGGGCAAGTGTTTTTTGGCTGCGTATACAAAAGCTTCGCCAAAGCGGATGATTGCTGGCAGCTGCTCATCGAATAATCGGAATTGTCGCGGGTCGCTTGTTTTGATGGCGGCTGGGAAAAACTCTTCGTTTTGCGCGAGCAGGCTAGGTGCCTCGGTGTTTTTAAGCAGCGGGGTAAGCTCCAGACATTCCTGATAAAAAACAATGAGAAGCGCTCGAAAGAGATCGATATTGGTGCAGACGCAAGCTGTTTCTATCTGAGATTTCGCCTTGGGAAAGTTGCGTATAGGATTGTCGCGGTCATACGGCACTGGTGCTGTTAGATCAGTCTCGCCGTTGGTAGCGTTAATGCTCATGTCGTTCGACTCGAGCTGGAGATAGGAGCTGAAGAGGGACGCCATTTCTTGCTTGTTGAGTTGGTCCGATGTTGTAATCACCGCGCGGTACAGGCGGTTGATCTCGTCGCACTCAATAGCGTTGTTGTACATCCAGCAGCTGTAATAGCGATAGTCGGGAATCGCCGTGATGTTCATGACACACTGTCTACAGACATTTTCAAGGAGATATCTGGCCATGCCGGAAATCTCTCCGTGTGCATGGCTTGTAATGGCTTCGTCGAATATCGGAGCAAAGAAATCGAGGTCGCGTTCCTTTTGTTTTTGAAGGTTGATAGCGATTTCAGCTTCGTTCAATTCTGCTTGGGTGGGCTCTTGGTCGGGATCGTCTGGATCGAGCCAGTCGTCATGGTCTGGCTCGGATGCGGAGTCTATCGAGGTGTGTTGCACATGGTGAGGAGCGGCAGGGGGCTGTCGAATGGCGTTCTGCAAATCGATATAAAAGCGAAGTTCTGCTCGCTCACGAAAGTGGTTCCCAATCTCGTTGAAAAGCGAGCTTAAGTCGACGCGTAATAGATCGTTGGCTATGGAGACGAGACTCCATGCGCTTGCATTGCCGGATGTGCTTCCGTCACCGGCGCAATCAATCTCTGGCGTCCTGTTAAGAAGAAGCATACGGGGATTGACGGGGGAGCGAAGAAAGCCAGCCTCAAAACCCCAGCTAAATGGTTCTTTTTCGGACTCAAGCATCGATGCTCCAAACAGCCAAAATTTAAAACGCGATAAAAGTCATATTACGCGGCTGTTCGCGGCTGTTCAATGGAGTCAAGCGAAAAGGCTTAAAACCAGGGAGGCCGTTATGCCCGATTGCATCAAGCTCAACGAAGGAAACATCGATGTGTGCGAGCGCGAGGTTATCGCTCTTCGCGAGATTATCGCCGCCGCCATGGGTCGCTTGCATCAGATGCGCAAGCAGTGCGAGCGAGGCTACGCGTCTTCGGAGGATTTCGAGAATGCGTTGGATGTTTACGGAGTGATCCGTGGGCGAGTCGATGAGCTTGACCAGCTTGGTTTCGAGTTTAGATGGTCGTCAGTCCCCGATGCAGGGATCGATGAGTGCGTCGGGCTCGAATGGATTGAGGATGACAACTCTCCACGTGGACGCGGTTTCGATATCGCTTGTTAATGTGTCCGCACGACTTGGTATCAATGTGGGCGAACAATCTCTAATCGGAGCCGACTAGAGGCTGCATCCTAGTTGCCGGCGTTTCCGGTTTGATCTCTGTTGAAAGGAAAATCGTGAACACTTCTATCCAAATTCCATCCAGCGCCGTTGAGACCGCGCCCCGCACCGCCAAGGGCGAGGTCGTCAAGCTCGTGCAGGGCGCGCCGCTTATTGCCGCCGCCGCGATTGCCGTTGTCGGCATCGCCTCCGTCGCCGCCCCGTTTTGCGTTTGGAAGGGCGAGGTCGCGCTGTTCCTGAACGAGTCGTTCCACACCAACTGCTCAGTTTCTACGATCGCGGAGTACGCGTCGGCGGCGCCCGGGTCCGATTGGGCGTCGCTGCTCGTGGCTGCGCTCATCGCGGCGTACCCCGCCTACCATGCCGCCTGGCGCGTTCGCGAGGGACTTGGACTCATCTGCGAGGCTCCGGTTTTCAGCAAGCGCGTGTCGCGCCTTCTCGCCGCGGTGAGCGCCTGCCTGCTGCTGGCGATGCCGTTCATGGGCTATGGGACGAGTTGGCTCATCAACGGCAGCGCGATGGGTGACCAGGGCCTTGTTGAGTCGGGGCACAATGCATGGGCCGTTTCCATCATGATCATGCTGGGCTGCGCCCTGATGTGCCTGTTCAAGTGGTTCCTTGCCAAGGGCCCTGGCCGTAATTTCGGCAGCGGCTTTGCCGTCGAGCTTGTCCGCCTCGCCGACGTCCTGCTGAAGCGCGCGAGCTCGAACCTGGTGTTGTGCTACGTGGCCGAGCTGCTTGCCTGCCTGCTGGCGCTGGCCTTCATTGCCGTGGCCTATGTCGTCGTGAGCGTGGCCATCGCGCTTGCGTTCGCAGCCGTAGCCTTGGTGGTGTGCCTTGCCGGGATTCCCATTATCCTTGCTGCCTCGTGGCGTAGGTAGCGGGGCGACCATGTGAGTTCTTATCGCGGCGTGAGAAAAACTTGCAGAAATCGCAAGCTCTTGTCACGCGATGAGAAAAACTTGCAGATTGGCGCGAGGGCGACAACTTTCCGCGCGAGCGCGGTTTCGATATCGCTTGTTAATGTGTCCGTACGGCAGCATAAGCTAACAAACCAATATGAGTGATTGGAGACAAAATGTATCCGGACTATGAGTGCAACAACAATCCCATGAGCATTACGGATGAGGACGGTCCGTTTCTGGTCATGGAGGCGGAGCTGTTTTACAACGATGAGCTGAACGATGAGTTCAAGAAGAGCAGGGCGCGCCATTACTATTCTTGCGCAAGTGCTGCTACGGCACTTTTTTACTGCAAATCGCTTGCAGACAAGGACGACAATCCCTGGTATGTAAGCTGGGAAAAGGCGGTCGAGCAGTATCCGCTGGAGAAGTGCGAGAGCGCAACGATGCTCTATTGGGTTGAGCCGACCGATCCTTTAACGGCCCTCGATGCCCGCTACCCCCAATACGACCTTGAGCCATATGTAAGTAAGGCCATCCGCGTCGCCAGCTCATATTTGCTGGAGCTCCACGATAGTGCGTATTCGATTGATCAGTTGGATGTTGAGGATGTTGACAACCTGCTCACTGCTGCCTGGTTTTTGATCCAGAAACTCCAGGAGGGCGGGTGCATGCATGATCCAGAAGCCCTGGATAAGATTGAAGACGCTACGTATGACGCCTATTCAGCGGTCAGGAAATTGATTGAGGACGAAGAAGCGGCCAGGGCCAGTTCGAAGTCTGATGAGAATCTCTAGCCGCTGCATTGAACGGCGCGCCTGATCGGTAGGCTGTCGGAAAAGACCGGACAGCCTACCGACCCTAGTTGCTACATTGTTTCCTTACTCGCGGCGTAATGTTCCGCCTGCTTAAGGGCGTCCTCGTAGGCGCGCTGTTTTGCTTCGTACTCTTGGGCATAGCGCTCCTGTTCCGCTTGCCCGGGAACAGGCACGGTCATGCTTCGGGGGTCTTTGGGAGATAACTGTGCAAGCGAGTCTCCGTGCGAGGTGTCCCTGATGCGTGTCGCCCTTGTAGTGATTGACGCTGAAGAACGCGAGGTATTGGAGTGCGATCTTAAGAAGTTGCTCGCTTCGTGCGAGTAATCGCCGACTGTCTCTCTTTCCTTTCTTTCTTTTTTCAGGCGGCATGGACGCCGCCACCTCAACCGCCCTGCGTGAGTTTTTGTCCGCACGGGATGGTATTCAACACATGCAACAACTAAATCGGAGGTTTGACCATGGCTACGTGGGAGCTGAACTGCCAATCGAATCCGTCGTCTGCGGGCGACAAGGAGCTTGCTCCCTATCTTGCGCGCCAAAAGGCGATGCGCGAGTTTTTTGAGCGTGCGCTGTTTGCCCCCAAGGACCAGGACAACAACGGCCTGTACTTTTTGGGCGCCACGACGGGCTCGGGTAAAAACTACACGGCCGAGCAGGTCACGGCCGATCTAATTGCCGGCGGCTGGGATGAGTCGGGGTGTTTTAACAAATGCCCCGGCCGCCGTACCTTGGTGTTTGTGGTGCCGGGCAAGGACAACCGCGACAACTATGTTGCAAACGTGCGCCAACTGCTGGTTGATCAGGGTATGGATTCCAAAGATGCGGCGCGCATGGTGTTCGATCTTCCGCGCGCGGGCGAGAACATCCTGCATTGGATCGAGGCCACCCGCGGCAAGGGTGCCGTGGGTGTGCGCAAAATTCCGTGTCCCATCGAAGCAGATGACGAGCACTCTTATCGCGTCATTAAGCGGGCATGGCGTAACGCTATGGAGGTCGCCGATGACCTTTTGGGCATCCTTGACACAAGGAGACGCCTGGGAAGTGTTGTCGATCGTCTGACCCCCAGCCTGCGGGACAAGCTGTCGTTAGCTGATGCGAGCCTGCGTTGGGCAGTGAGTTGCGAGCTTAAAAACATCACGCGTGGCATGGAGATAATCCCTCAGATTTGGCCATCTGCGCTACTCAACGACGAGAGCATGCCGCATGTGATTGCGTGCACGCCTCAAAAGCTCGTCAACACAATTGATACGGTGACCGGTGCGAGAGTTGTGCTTTTTAATGCGTCAGCCGCCGAGAAGAGCATGTTTATCTTTGACGAAATCGATCATATGAAGTCCGATATGCTGTCGACGCTGACGGACGACCCCGTGACGTTTCAGCCGGATGAGGTGCTGCGCATCCTTGATCGTCATTTTAACGGCGGCGTGGTGGACCCCTTGCTGCTAGGAAATCGAGACCAATGGATGGCGGTCTACACGCACGCTTCCACGTCGGGTGATCACAAGGGGTCGAATGCCGAGAGGAACAGGGTTTCGCGAGCGAGCGTAAAGGGAGCTGCCGAAGAAATCGCAAAGGATGCCGAGAATATTCAAAAGGCGCTTGCCTCTTGCATTAAGGAGATGAAGCTACGTCTGCCTTTTGCGCTGTCTGATGAGGCGAAAGAAGGGCAACTCTTCGGTCGACATCTGTTTGGCAGTGACGATATCTCGGTGGACGACAACTCGATAAACCCGTTGCGTTACAAGCTCAATAAGAACGGTACCCACAATATGATTACGGCTCATGGGGCGAATGGACAGCCAACAGTCAACAAGGCGGTGCGCCGAGCTCGCGGTATCGTCAGGATGGTGGTGGGTCATCTCGGCCGCTGCGCTGCGCTTATGGACAGCCTGTATTACGGCAGCATTTCGTACAAAGACGATCTTTCGCGCAAGAACATCATCGATGCGCTGGGCATTAGGAACGATCAGACCAACGAGAAGTATTTTTGGGATTCGTTGATGATGGCGCTGTTCTTTAAGAACCGTAAGAACGACGATATTGATGCAGCCGATGACTCGATGTATGCGCGCGGCGTCGGCTACCTGGTGATGGAAACCACGCTCGACCACATGTTTACCACGCACCTAACCAGCCATGGCATTGAGCGCATGCCCGAGGCGTACTTGGCCTCCATTGCTGCCAATGCACCCTGCGTGTGCATGAGCGCAACTTGGAGCGCATCGACCGTAAAGAACTTTAACCTGGATTACCTCGATGAGGTTCACGGCGTGGTCCGCAAGGATACGTGGATTGGCGAGCTCAACCAAGAGATCGTGCGACAGACCAAGCTGTTTAACAAGCAGGCGGCAAAGACGTACGACGTTGACGTTGCTTGGGTTGACGAAGACAAGAATCTTGCCGGTATGGCTGCGTTGGCCGGCGGCGCCTTTGGTGGGGCCATCGTATCGCCCGACGAGACGTACGAGCGCGTGATGGAGTTCTTTGACCAGGTCGGCGTAAGTGAAGGGCTTGCGGTGCGTCTGCGTTTAAAGATCGCCGACAGGGTGGGCACAAGCGACGTCAAGAGCATCGAGTTTGAATTGAAGCGTCTAAGCAAGACACTCGTTGCCGTGAGCACCTGGGCACGTGGCGTTGCACGCAACGAGCATCAGGCAGGAGCCATCTTTACGACGCGCCACATGGGAAACCATGGCGACTTTAATAGCTTGGCGCTGGACCTTGCCCGAGAAATCGTTGCCGAGCTGGTGATTCGGAACGTTAAGTGCCCCGAGGCGTCGTACGAGGAGTCGCTCAAGGAGGCCAAGGGTATGGTGCCGTGCTTTAACGCTGCAGAATGGGATATCGGTTGGGGTGACGCTCAAAACCGTCTCGAGATGGGCCGGCCAACCCTTATGCTCATCAATTTGTCGGCCGGTGGCTTTTCCAAGAATCTTAAATACAAGGTACCGGAAAGTTTGTGTCGCACGGTACGACAGGTTGATTGCGGCTTCGAGGATGCCGACCGCCGTCCCAAGATGGACCTGGACTTTCTGTACATTGAGTCGCCTACGAGCCGTCTGACGTCGGAAGTCGAGATTAGCTCGGCGACGTTTGTTCAGCAGGCGTTGACAGGTGTGGTTGAACAGGAAGAGCTGGTGGCGCGCGGAGAGGTCCCGTTTACCGAAAAGCGTCATAACGTACGGCTGCTGCTGTCTGGCACCAAACGGAATCTGCCGGTTCGCAATACCCTCTCTTATCAGGTCGAAGGTGCTCGCATTGTGGCGCAGGCCGTGGGCCGCCTGATGCGCACGAGCGTAAAGATGCCGCACGTGCAGGTAATGCTCGACCGCAAAATCGCCGGCGATTGCGACTTTTCGTTCCTGCACGATTTGCCGATGGGCTACGAGCTGGAGCAGGTTGTTGGCGCCTGTGCGGCTGTCAACAACCACATGGCAGACAAGAAGCAGCACGCTGCTAACAAACAGCAGAACCTTGCTGCCTTTAGGAACAACCTGGCAAAAGAGAAGCACGAAAAGCTGGCATGGAAGGTTGCCTCCCTCGATGCGCGCGAGGAAGATCTTGCCGCCTTTGACGATGAACGCGACTTCTATCTGCATCATTTCTGCCTGCCGTGGGAAGAGCTTGCGAGCTATCCGGCGCGCCGAAGCACCGCGTTGCGCATGCCGTATGCCACGAGCGGTTATGCGTATGCAGAAGGCGGTGCGTGCAAGGTGCCGCACTTTGAGTTTCCTAACTACGATGGCGAGCCTGTCGAGCAGATTGCCGCCCGTCTGGAGGAGCGCTGTCGCTATAACGAGGGCTTAAAGGGCGCGAAGGTTCGCCAGGTAAGCCAGATGGCTGCTCGTGTGTCCGAGCTGCTCTCAATTCGCGAGGTGCGCGAGCGCTGGTCGCGCGACGGGGTGCCTACGACGTTGCAGCCGGCGGCGACGGTGCACATGACGCCCTATATGTTCCAAGCGGTATACCTTGGAGAGCTGGGCGAGTCTGCCGGCAGGGCCATCTTTGAGGCGTATTACGACGGGTGTTATTCGCTTACTCGTGGTGATGCGGCCCATGCCGAGACAGGCGGCGATTTTGAGGTGCTCGATGCCGCCGGCAACAAGACCGGGGTGTGGATCGACTTTAAGCACTATCGTATCGGCGCCTATGAGGCCTACAGGCGCAACGGCGGCGATGCCACGGATGCCGAGCGCTTTAAGGCCAAGGCCCAAAAAGTTGGGGCGAAGCGCCTGTTGATCGTCAATGTTTTGGCCGATGAAGCGGCGCTGGAGCTCCGCCAAAAGACAATCGATGACGAGGGGATGGTGTTCTCCTTCCCGTATATGGCCGCTGACGGTGCAATCAGCCTGGAGATGATGGAGGCGATCGGCCGTGCAATCGAAGCATAGCCAGCCGTGTGGCCTGGGCGACATCGCCGTATCCGAGTTCGATTTGCAGCTCGATGCCGCTGCTGCCGAGGAGCGCTACTCGGTCTTTTGGTGCAATGTAGGCGATGCTGGCAAGCATGCCGTGGCGAACTTTATGGCCGATGTGTGCCAGACGGGCAAGGTCGTCGCGCTCACGCAGCTTGCCGATAACCGCGTCTTTCTCATGGTCAAGGCGGGCGCGCAGACGGGCGATCTTAATGCCTCGCTTTATCAGGAGCAGGTGGTTCCGATTAAAACTCATTGGGACGAGCTGGATGATTACGTAGCGTTGCGTCTGCTGTTTAACTCGTGCTCGCAGTTCGAGGGAATTGAGGACGAAGTTCCCAATGACACCGGGCACCTGTATGTCATTAGCGCCAAGGGTGCCCGCCGCGATGCTGTCGAAAGCGACGGAAGGGGACCTGCCAAGATCGAAACGGTTGAAATCGTTATCAACGAAGACTGCACCTTCGAACTCAAGATTCGAACGTTTACCAAGCGCCGGGTGCTTATCGGTCGTGCGGCAGGCGACGAGTTAGAACTCAAGAAGATCAACAGCCAGGTGGGTTACAGGCTGTCGCCTGTGGCTACGGTGGTGCTGGCCCACGGACAAAGTGACGAGTACATCCTGCGCCGCGCCAAGGGCGATAAGCCGTCCAAACGTCGCGACCTTACGTTTTCTGCCCAGGCGGAAAAAGTCGCCTATACCAAGAAGGGCATCCTGTACCGAGAGCTGCAGATTCTTGAGCGTCGGTACAGCGATTTTGCCCAGGTGTCGCTCAGAGAGTATCCGCGTAAGAGCTTCTACGAGGTTTTGAAAAGCGAGCAATATGACCGCGTGGTTGCGGAACGTTCGGTGGGGCAGCGGGTCGTGGTGTCGTTTGCGCGCAAAGGGCTTGCCGGGGTCGCGCGCAAACTCGCCGATCGACTCATCGATACCTCCTGGGATGTGCGCGCGTCGTATGACGGCGGAGTTGTTGATCCGTTGGCTTGGAATCTGGTTGTTGTGCCTAACGAGGTTGCCGAGAACGATGGCTATGCCCTGCACGCTGGGGTGGTGGAACAGCATGTGACGCCGGATGTGTGCGAGCCGCTGTTTAAGGCGGCGTCGAATGCAAAGGTGCGCGGCGCACAGGAGGGGATCCTGGGGGCCATGCTCAAAGAGCTGCTGGTTAAGCAAGATGTTGCCGACGGACGGGTGAGGGCGTTTGACCTTGGCTCTTTTGGCGTTGGGTCGGTGACGGTCTGCGGCGTGGCCAATGTTGCGCGCAGGGAGAAGGATAAGGTTGAGCTAGATGAGCGCCTTGCGACGTTGACGATCGGTGCGGACGGGGCCATGGACTACGCCTCACATCCGATCGAGGACGGTCCCGTGGACGAGATGGAGCTTGAGCTGCTGACGGCCGAGGGTAAGCTCGACAAGGACGCCTATATCTTTGACGTGCGGGCGGGCGGACGCGCTATGCTCGCACGCGTGCGGGATACGGGCTTGACGACCTTCTCTAGCGACTTCGTGAACTTGGTGCGCGATTACCAGCTTACGGGTAAGGCGGGTCGTAAGAAGGAGTTTTTCGAGAGTTACAACTCGCCCTATTACGGCATTGGAACGTTCGAACGCGCAGGGATGACCTGCTACTTTGTCGGCGTCAACAACGGCACCAAAGAGGATGTGGCAACGGCGATCCATGTACGCTCGATTGAGGTGCTCGAAGGTGATGATCTGTCCGAGCTGCTGGTTCAGCTGGTCAATGTGGGGCTTTCGCGCTACGGAGCTCCCTCCAGGTGGCCGATTCCGGTCAAGTATCTCAACGAGTGCGCTGCGCGTGAGGGCGCGGTGGGGGATGTCGGTGGCGGCAAGTGATGGTGTCGCGCAATTATCGCTCCTAGAACTTTTTGAAATTATGCTTGCATTGTAAAAGGGGAGAACATATACTGCAGCCATAGCACATCAGATGGGGTCTCAAAAAGAGACCAAGCAAATGAGTTTTCAGTTTATGTTAAGAGGTACTTGAGCATGACCAGCAGAATTTTCCCCCTTTACAACGACAATACCGACCATATCGATCTCAATACCATCTGCGGTTACAGTATTTGTTCTAAGGCCGAGAACTACATGTTTGCTCAAGATGATTCAGAGCTTAGCTCCGAAGATTATGAGTACATGAATGATATTGAGCGCGAGCGGGAGTATGAGCTCGGCATCCGCTGATGGATGTGGGCTTGTCTCCAACTCCTCCGATTTAATTACCCCGTTATCACCTCTTTTTAGCGGGGCAAGTTAGATCGACTATCTGTGTCAAACAACGGCTCACCGTGGGAAGGAATCGGCAATGAGCAAGAACATGAACAAGGACATGAACGGCAAGGCCTTGGGTAAGGCCAGGGCGGCTGGGCGCGTGGCGACGGTTGCTGCGGCGACGATTGCCATGACGGGCGGCTCGCTGCTGTCGCCTCTGACCGCGGCGGCGCAGGGTGCGGATGGCATTGGCGCCGCGGGCGCAACGGCTGCGGTGATGTCGCCGCTGACGAGCGCTGCGGCCGCCGGTGCTGGCGTGGGCGCCGTGTCTGTGGCGCAAAAGGTCGCCGATCTGCAGGCTGCAGTTGATGCGGCGCGCGCCAAGGCTGCTACCGCCAAGGCCGATCTGGAAGCGGCTGCTGCTCCCTACGATGCTGCCGCCGTCAACCAGCAGCAGGCGCAGGGTGCCTATGACGCGGCTTGCGATGCGAGCAAGAGCGCGGCTTCTGCTGCCTCGGCCGAGCTGGAAAAGCAGATGGGTGCCGCGCAGGATAAGGCCGATCTTGACGTCAAGGCGCTTGAGGACGCTCGGGCTGCGCTTGATGCCGCCAAGAGGAGCCTGACGGACAAGGACGAAGCCCTGGCTGTCGCCCAGAAGGCGGCTGCCGATGCCCAGTCTGCGTTTGAGGCCGCACAGGCTGCTGCATCCGATGCCACGCCCGAGGCCGTAGCCGCCGCCCAGGCTGCCGCAGAGCAGGCCGCGAGTGATTTGGAGCAGGCAAAGCAGTCGGCAGCTGATGTGCAGGCTAAGCTCTCGGATGCTCAGGTCGCTGCTGCTGACGCCGCTGCCAAGCGGCAGGACGCACAGGGCAAGCTTTCGACAGCTCAGCAGGCAAAGGCCGCGGCAGATGCGGATGTGGATGCCGCGCAGGCGAGCTATGACGCGGCCAAGGCCGATCTGGACCGAGCCGAGCAGGGCGCTGCGGGCCCAGAGTACGAGGCCGCCAAGGCAAAGGTGACCGCTGCGTCCGAGGCGCTAACGGCCGCCAAGGCCACGCAGTCGCAGCGCGAGAGCGAGCTTGCTGCCGTCGAGCAAGAGGTGGCTGCCGTCGAGGGCGAGGTGCAGGCTGCTCAGCAGACACTCGCCGCTCAGCAACAGGCTGCTGCCGCTACCCAGGCCAAGTTGGATGACGCTGCTGCCGCCAAGACGGCAGCCGATGCCGCCCTTGACCAGGCTAAGGCCGATCATGCCTCCGCGCTTACGGAGTTGGCCGATGCCCAGGCCAAGCTCTCGGCAGCCAAGGACGAGAAAGACGCTGCCGATAAGGCGCTCGATCAAGCGAAGGCCCAAAAGCGGCAGGCCGACCAAGCTGTGGCTCAGGCCCAGGCCAAGCTCGATGCCGCGCAGGCAACGGCGAACGCATCGGCGGGGAACTACCGCCAGGGTGCTATCGCGTTCTTTAAGAGTGTGGGCGCCGACGATGCGGCGAATATCATCCTCAACTGCAAACTCGCTAACTACAACAAGGTGGGCGAGGAGGTCGACGCGACAAGTCTGACCAATATGAAGCAGGCGGTCGTGTGGCTCAAAGCGTGCAACGAGTATCGCGCAAGCGTTGGCCTAGGCGAGCTCAAGGTGACGTATGCCATGATGGCGACTGCCATTGCCGATGCGAACTTCTCGGATACGAAAGTCGCGCACGCTCAGCAGTTTAACGTGGGCGAGAATGTGGCGTGGAACTACGGAAGCAATCCGTTTAAGCAGTGGGTCGATCAGGAGAAGGCCATCTTTGATGCTGCCGCCGCCTCGCTGGGCGCATCGGGCCTTACGGGAAAGGCCGCTTACGATTTCTATACGGCGCATAGCACCCAGATTGATAACTACGCCGCACTGCACGGTGGATCAAACCCTTCGGTCGGCCATTACATCAACGTGATCAACCCCGATTACACCGTGACGGGCATGGGCGTTTGCACGCGAGGGACGCTGTACGGGAGTACACAGGCGCAGACATTTGTATATTCTGGTCAATGGTACAAGCCGTATAACCTCAATCCGATGACGGTTGCTGAGTATGAGGCTGCGTTGAACGCGTGGTGCGACTCTCTGGCAAATCCCGAGCAAGGCGTGGACGCGGCGCGCAACGAGCTTGCTGCGGCGCAGGGCGTTGCCAACGATGCCGGCAACAAGGTGGATGCAGCATCACAGACCGCTGCGGCAAAGCAAGCCCAGGTTGAGCGCGCTGCCGATGACGTTGATACCGCGGCTGCCAAGGCCTCGGAGGCCCAGGCCGCTGTGGAGCAAAAGCAGGCTGCAGCTGATGCCGCCGTGCGTGCCGTGAGCTATGCCCGCGTCGATTTGAGCGCTGCCAACGCCGCTGTCGCGGCGGCGCAGGATGCCGTGGCTGCCAAGTCTGGCGAGCTCGACATTGCCAAGGGCAAGGCGGCTGCTGCCAAACGCGCGCTGGACGCCGCTCGTACCGGTGTTGACGAAAAGCAGGATGCACTTGCCGCGGCCCAGGATGAGCTGGCGGCATACTCAGCCGATATCGCCGCTGCTCAGCGTGCGTTTGATGCGGCATCGTCTGCACTCGAAGACGCTCGTGCCAATCAGCGCGTGGCGGAGGCCGAACTTCTTGCCGCCCAAGGCGATGCCGATCAGGCAGGCATCGGTGCTGCTGCCACTCAGGCGGAGCTCGATATGGCCCAGCAGGCTGCGAGCGATGCCGACGCCGTCATGGCAACGGCTCAGGCAAAATCTGATGCAGCTGCCGGGCGTGCCTCTCAGCTTAAGAATGCCGCTGCGGCACTTGCCAGGGCCACAGAGGGCAAAGCCACTGCCGATGTCGCGCTCGATGCTGCGGAGGTGGCCGTGAGCGATGCCGAGTACGACGTGGTGGAGGCTGACGATGCCGTGGCGAATGCAACTGCCGCCCGCGATGCCTCTGCCGCCGCGGTTGCCCGCCTGCGCAGCGTCAATCTTGCCGAAGCTATCGTCAATGGCAGCGCTGACGATGCGGACGAGGCGCTCAATGCCAAAATCGCTGCGGCTCACGATGCCGCCGAGCACGTCGCAGCCGCCAAGGCCGAGCTCGATGCCGCCGTGGCTGCGGCGGATGCTGTGGCGCCGGCATACTTGGAGGCGCTTGCAAACTACACCGCCGCCAAGGCCGAGCTCGACCAGGCTATTGTCGAGCTCAACGCCGAGATTGCTCGCCAAGAGGCCGCCGAACGCGGGAATGGCGAGCAGGCCCAGCCCGTCACGCAGGTGACGTATCAGGCCAATCATGCGGTGGCAACGACTGAGATTGCGACGCAGCAGACGGCGATGCCTACCACGGGCGATGCGTCCGACCTGCTGGGTGAGACCTTCGTAATCGGCGGCACGGTCCTGGTGGCCGCCGGTGTCTTCCTGTCCGATAAGCGCCGCCAGCTGACCCGTTAGGGACAGAAGGGGCTGCGGACCATTTTCGGCGCGTACCGTAGGGGGTGATGAGGCTCCATGCGGCGCGCGCCGCCCTTTTCTTCAAGAGCGATTAAGGAGGGATATATGCAAATTAGAGGAGAGGCCGCGATCGTCTGCGGATTCATAGCGGGCCTGGCAACGGGATTGCTGTTCGATGGGTGTTTTGACGGCTATATTAATCGGTTCTGCGATTCTGGTTTTTCGGGAGGCAAGCCTTGGAAAACGGCACCGGCTCGTCAAAAGGTGGCCGCGCCCATCGAGCCCCGCAGTGTGGATGTCTCAAAAATCAAGGTAATCGTTACCAAGAACGGCAAGATTTACCACCGTTCTACGGGGTGCAAAAGCCTTCCTCAAAACGCCATTAAAACCAGCGTACCATTAGCGGCCGCACTCAAGCGAGGCAAGACGCCCTGCCCAACATGCTGCCCGCCAACAGTGTGCTCGATCTAGTTTTTTGGGTGTTTGATCCGTTTGGATGGAAGAACGAGGGGTAAGCCCTAAGGGGTGCGGATGCCGGGGCTGATCCGCAATTTCTGCCATCGATTTGTCTAGAGTCGCACAGCACGGAGGTGCCGCTTAATGTCCATTTTCGTTACCGGAGACGTTCACGGTGTTGCCGAGTACGGGGCGAGCCGCTTCTCGTCGCGCGTTTGGCCATTGGGCCGTACGCTGACGCGCGATGACGTGGTGATCGTTGCCGGCGACTTTGGCTTTATATGGAGTGGCTCAAACACCGACAAATACTGGCTCGACTGGTTTGAGTCCAAGCCCTGGACTACGTGTTTTGTCGACGGCAATCACGAGAACTATCATCTGCTGGCGGGGCTGCCGATCCGAGAGTGGAACGGGGGCCTCGTTCACGAGGCTCGCCCGCATGTGCTGCACCTGATGCGCGGAGAGGTGTTCGACATCGCGGGGAACACGGTGCTCGCCATGGGTGGCGCCGCGAGCCATGACAAACAGTGGCGCCGGGAGGGAAAGACGTGGTGGCCCGAGGAAATGCCGAGTGAGAGCGAGATGGAATACTGTCGCGCCTCGCTCGATCGTGTGGGCTGGAAGGTCGACTATGTTGTGACTCACGAGGCGCCGGTCGATTTGGCAGACGAGCTGTGCATGGAGTGCAATCGCGAGTTCTACGACGATTCGCTGCAGGCCTTTTTGGGCGAGCTCGACGGGCGACTCGACTACCGCACCTGGTTCTTTGGCCATTACCATGACGATGAATGGCGCGACGACAAGCATCGCCTGATCTACCAAGATATCGTGCCGATTGAGGCGCGATGCACCGATGAGTAGGGTGGGGCGGCGAGTGGAAATTCTGGGCAACAGCGTTAGGAGGTTCCCATGATCTGGTTTACCAGCGATACCCACTTTGGACACGAGAACATGCTGCGGCTCGCCGACAGGCCTTGGTCGACTGGTGCGCAGATGAACGACGCCATGGTCGCCAACATTAATAGCAAGGTCGCTTTGGACGACGAGCTTTATATTCTGGGCGACTTCAGCTTTAAGATGACGGTGCAAGACGCCTACGAGCTGCGTAAGAGCATTGCATGCAAGCACGTCCATCTGCTGCCTGGCAACCACGACAAAGACTGGACGCAGCCTGCGGTGGCGGATGCTTTTATCGTCGAGCCGCCCATTTGTGTGCTCAAGATCGACCGCCAAAAAATCGTGCTGAGCCACTATCCCATGGTCGACTGGCAAGGCATGTCGCACGGCGGCTGGCATCTTCACGGACATATCCACAGCTGCGGCGGCGCGTACAACACGTTCAACCTTAGGCAGGGGCTGCTGCGCTATGACGTGGGCGTGGACGCCAACGGCTACGCCCCGGTGAGCCTGGAGGAGCTCAAGTCGTGGTTTGCGCAGGTCGACGAGCCGGCGTGTTGCGTTAAATGGCCGTGGTGGGTCAACGCCACGGGCGACGAGCAGATCGAGCACGATCTCGAAGCCTATAAGAGGGAAGTGGTGATCCGATGACGGTTTATGTGACGGGTGATGTCCACGGTGGCATCGACATGCAAAAGCTCCGCGACTGGGAGCTTGGGGATAGTCTGACGAGCGACGACTATCTGATTATCGCGGGAGACTTTGGCTTTCCGTGGGATTTTTCTGCCGAGGAATGCGCCGATATCGCCTGGCTGGAGTCGCGCCCCTATACCGTGCTGTTCGTCGACGGCAACCACGAACGCTACGACCATTGGGCGGAGCGCCCCCTGGAGTTGTGGCACGGTGGACTGACGCAACGCCTGTCGGACACCTCGCCTATACGGCGCCTGACGCGCGGCGAGGTTTTTGAGCTCGGTGGGTCGACGATCTTTACCATGGGCGGCGCCACGAGTGTGGACAAGGAATACCGCATCCCGTATTCCAGCTGGTGGCCGCAGGAGCTGCCGGGCGAGCGCAACTTTGAGGAGGCGCGGGCAAAGCTCGATAGCGTGGGCTGGAAGGTCGACTACGTGATCACCCACACCTGCTCCACGCGCATGCTCTCGCCCACGCTCTATCCGGCACCTGGCTGGAATTATCCAGCTGTCGATCGGCTTACGGCATTTTTCGACGAGCTGGAAGATCGCTTGGACTACAAGCGCTGGTACTACGGGCATTTTCATCGGGATGCCAACCCGGCCGAGCGCCACACCGTGCTCTACGACTGCATCGTTCGCCTGGGCGGCGAGCTCCAGCCCTGGGACGTTGCGTAGGGGCAGGCATAGCGAGCTCTTCGTATGATGCCTTGGGTAGTTACCCTACATTTTGGCAATAGTCATTATCTGTAGGGTAACTTAAGGCATACTGGGAGCTGGAGGAGATGCTGCTGGCGGTCTAGAGTTTCAACGCCATTCGGTTGGTGCCGGGTAGGGCTGCAAAGCCGAAATGCGCATAGAACGCTGCCGCCTCATCATCTACTGGATCGACAACCAAAGCTCGCGCTCCCGCTAGGGCAGAAATTTTCAAGGCGTTTTCGATGGCATCTTTGAGCAACGATGCTCCCAGACCAAGCCCCTTGAATTTCTCATCAACCCCCATCATTCCAAGCAACACTGCGGGAACTTGGGAGGGGGAGTTCCGAACGAACCATCCTCCGTCAACATTTTCGCGAGCTACGGAGTGCGTACATAGCGTATAGAACCCGGCGACTGCGCCGTCGTAATACGATGCGTATATAACCGCCGACCCTCTTCTTCGCGCCGAGGCTGATCTGTTTTTAGCCCATCCGTCTACAAGGGTATTACCGCAGTGGAAAGCCTCGATGCCTTGACCAACGGGGAGTTGAACGGGCTTGGTAAACGTGCTCATTCCCAAATCGCTTTACGGTCGAGCAACGCTTTTGCGGCTTGGGGCATGGGTGAGTCGAGCATTTCGCAAAATGCATCAAAACCATCAGGAGAAAGATAGGTTGTTGACGCCTCGGCGATGTCACGTGCGGAGCTCTCGTCAAGGTGAGCCGTGGCCCATTGGGTGAGAGTTTGCCCGCGCAAGGCCGCGGCGCGCTCGTAAGTAAGGCGTTGACGCTCGGTCAGCCTTAGATCCATACGGCGCTGTTTCTCAATCGTTGGCATGGTAAAACCTCCTTTGCATCATTGTACGGAACTATTCCGTACATAACAAGATACAGAATTACGCACTCGTCGGGGGGGGTAGTGAAGGGGGCAGGGCGTTTGACTACTCGGCCATTACAGTGATGTTCTCGCGGTGCGCGCGGATGACGTCCCAGCTAAAGTGCTCGACCAGCCGCTCGGCAGAGCGCGGCGTGGTGTCCGGCGCGATGCCCGTTTGCCCGGCGAGCCAGCCCAGCAGCGCTTCGGGCGTGCCAAAGCGGGCGCGGAGTTCGCCCAGGTCCAGATCGCGGTCTCGTTTGGAAAGGCGGCGGCCGTCCGGTGCCATGAGCAGCGGAATATGTGCGTAGTGCGGCGTGGGCAGTCCCAACAGGTGCTGCAGATAGATCTGGCGCGGCGTGGACCCCAGCAGGTCGCATCCGCGCACGACCTCGGTGACGCCCATGGCAGCGTCGTCGACCACCACGGCTAGCTGATAGGCAAACACGCCGTCGCTGCGGCGCACCAAAAAGTCGCCGCACTCGGTGGCGAGTGCTTCGCATTGGGCGCCGTACGTGCGATCCACAAATTCGATCACGTCGTCTGCGAGGTCGTCGACGGTGGGCACGCGCAGACGTGTGGCCGGGGCGCGCAGGGCGCTGCGGCGGGCCACCTCCTCGGCCGAAAGACTTCGGCAGGCGCCACGGTAGATGGGCGTGCCGTCGCTCGCGTGCGGTGCACTCGCGGCGTGGAGCTCGGCGCGTGTGCAAAAGCAGGGATAGGTGAGGCCGGCGTCTTTCAGCCGGCGCAAGGCGCTCTCGTACAGGTCTAGGCGGTCGTGCTGGTAGTAGGGGCCTTCGTCCCACTCCAGCCCCAGCCAGGCCAGGTCGTCAATCAATTGGGCGGCAAGTTCCGGGCGCTTGCAGCGATCGTCCAGGTCCTCAATGCGTAACACGATGCTGCCGCCCTGGCTGCGGGCCGAAAGCCATGCGCACAGGCAGCTGAACACGTTGCCCAGGTGCATACGGCCCGAGGGCGACGGGGCGAAGCGCCCCACGACGGGCGCGGGAGCGGCCGGCGTCGTTGGCGCGTCGGCGGCGGTTGTTGCTATGTTGCGTGCGTTGATGTCCATGCGGACGAGTATAGCGCGGGGCGTGGTGGGGGAGACGCTGCCGTGGCCTGCAAGTTGCTGAGGCCACACGTTGCGCGTGCCGGACCACCGGCTCGGCGCCTTAATCGTCGTCAATCAATCTAGCCCTCAAACGACGGAAACCCCGGCAGCTCTTCGCAACTGCCGGGGTTTCCGCGGAAAAGGGGGACATGATCCTCAAGCGGACGGCAAAGGGGCAAACCGTTTTCGCTCAACTGCTTTATGCCCCTCAACTGGCGGCTCAATCAGCGCATGCCGCGCCCACACAAAGCCGCTACACCTGTGATGGAGCTATGAAGTGGTATCTATTGCCGGAGCGGGCTATGCCAAGGAGTGTCCCAGATTGCCGGCAGATAAGGAACGTCCCCAGGTGCCGGCGGCGGGCGTGACTTTTGTCCCGTTTTGACGCTCCGCTGACCTAGATGTTCGTCACATGAACTCGCAAACGTGGGACAATGACGCTACTGGTACCACAGACAAAGGATGTGCCTATGAACGCCCCCGTTGCCCAGCCCTGTCGGCAGCGCCGCCTGTTTGCGCGGTTCGCTTCCGTCTGCGCACTCGTCGCGCTTGCGTTGTTGCTGCTGCCTGCCGTCGCGCACGCCGACGGCTACTCCATGAGCCAAACCTATATCGGTGCCACGGTTGAGGCCGATGGCTCGCTGACCGTTGTCGAGGGACGCCAGTTCGATTTCGACGATGACATTAACGGCGTGTATTGGGATATCAATACAGGCTCTAACCAGCAAGGCGGCTCGGTGGTCGTCAATGTGCTGAGCGTCGAGGAAGACGACACTGCGTTTAACAAGGTCGACAGCGCAAATAAAGGCGACGACGGCGTTTACACGGTGGAACAGTCCGACGACGGCGTAAAGATTAAGGTGTTCAGCCCTCACGAGAGCGGCGACAGCGCAATCTACTACGTGAGCTACACCATGACCGGTGCGGTTATGAACTGGGCCGATACCGCCGAGCTCTACTGGAAGTTCGTGGGTGACGGCTGGTCTGCGGACTCCGATGACGTCGAGATGGAAGTCTACTTTGCAAATGCCGCTGCCGGGACGGCTGCCGTCAAGGGCGATAACTTCCGCGCATGGGGCCACGGCCCGCTGACGGGCGACGTGTCGCTCGATGCGGACGAGCCCATGGTCACCTATACCATTCCCTGCGTGCATGAGGGCGAATTCGCCGAGGCACGCATCGCCTTCCCCAGCGACTGGGTGCCGCAGCTTGCCGTCTCGGGCGAAAAGCGCATGTCGACGATTCTGAGCGAAGAGAAGGAATGGGCCGACGAGGCCAACGCTCGCCGCGCTCACGCTCGCATGATTGCCAATGCGCTTGCCGTGCTAAGTGTTGTCGCGGCGGTGGCCTTTACCGGCACAATCGTTGTGCTCAAGCTGCGCCGCCGCAAGCCCAAGCCGCTTTTCCAGGACGAATATTTCCGCGATGTGCCTTCGGCCGACCATCCCGCCGTGCTTTCGGCCCTCATGAGCTGGAACGAGGTGCCCGATCAGGCATATATCGCCACGCTTATGAAGCTTACCGACGACCGCGTGATCAAGCTGGAAGAAGCGACCGAGACCAAGAAGAAGGGTCTGCTCCGTCGCGAAAAAGAGGAGCAGACGTATCGCATCACAGTGACCGACGAGGCCTGGAAGGCTGCCAAGAAGGACGGCATCGATCGCGATGTGCTCAAGGTCTTCTTCGCCGGCGTTAAGCCCGATAAGGACGGAGTCCGTTCGCGCACGTTTAGCGAGCTGGAGGAGTACGCTAGCGAGCGCACCACATCTGTTGGCGACAAGCTCGAGGACTATCAGAGCACGGTTAAGGGCAAGCTGGAGGCGCGCGAGTTTATCGCATCGGATGGCACCATCGCCCTGGTTGCCGGCTTGGTTCTCGGCATCATCATCGTCTTTGGCATTCTGGGCTCTCTGATCTATACCGACTTTGCGGATGCCAATGTCGGCGCCGCTATGATCTCGATCCCCGTCACGATCGTGGGCTTTGTCCTGAGCTGCACCTTCCGTCGCTACACGCCGGAGGGCGCCGAGGTGGCGGCTCGCTGCAAGGCGCTCAAGCATTGGCTCGAGGACTTTACGCGCCTGAAGGAGGCCGTCCCCAGCGACCTGATCTTGTGGAACAAGCTGCTGGTGATGGGCGTTGCCCTGGGCGTTTCGAAAGAAGTGCTGCGACAGCTGGCCGAGGCCGTGCCTGCGGATTTGCGCAACAGCGACGATTTCTACGACAACTACCCCTGCTACTGGTGGTATTACCATCACTACGGCAACGAGTCTCCGCTCGATTCGTTCAACGATGTGTATCACGAGACCATCCGCGAGCTGGCTTCGAGTTCCGATAGCTCGAGCGGCGGCAGCGGTGGCGGCTTTTCCGGTGGCGGCGGTGGCGGCGTCGGCGGAGGCGGCGGCGGAACGTTCTAGCGAGCGCTTGCTTTGGGGTGGATCTTTCTGGGCGGTTGCCAGGGAAGATTCATCCCATTTTTGTGCATCGAAACGGGTCAAACTTTCCGCTGAGGACCTTCGCGCAAGGGGCAGTGGACAAAAAATGCCAAATATGAGTACTGTTGCTGCGTTGGTCACATATGTTTGCACATAATAATGGGCTCCTAATGAGAGTACTTCTCGTTAGGAGCTCATTTTATTGAACATTTGGGGAGTTACGTCAGCTCGTGCAGCTGGTCGTCATGCCTATAAGCATCAAAAATGCCCCGAATCGCTGCTACTAAAAAGGTAACAGTACTCATATTTGATGTATTTTGACCACGGCTATCTACAAACCCCCTAGGCCACTCATTAGGGACAGACTTAAATGACTAGTTGTTGGGGATCAGTCATTGGGGACGTTCTTAAATGACTAGGTGTGGCTGCTTGGGCTAGGCTGTTAGGTCGAGTTCGTAGAGAAAGCTTTCACGCGGCATGTCGTGACGACGCTCTTCGCGGTTGGCGCGGTGCGTGGCCGTGCGCTTAAAGCCGTGCAGCTCGTAGAACTTCCACGAGCAGTTAGAGTCGGTGTACAAGTGTGCCCTTGTCGCCCCGCGCGAGGACAGGTACGAGACCGCGGCATCGAGCAAAACCGAGCCAACGCCCAGGCCGTGGACATCGGGATCGACGGCGAGCAGCGTGACTTCGTTGTCGTGCGGCAACGGGCTGCTCTCGAGCAGGCGGTTGTTGGTTCGGATGGTTGCACGCACAAACGAGAGATACTCGGCGCAGGCATCAGGCTCCAGTTCACGCATCTGCGATAGCAGCGCGCGTTCGGTATCCATCCAATGTTCCTTAACGGTGGCGCCGGAGCTCTGTCCCGCACGCACGAGCGAAATGCCACGCGCCTGACCGTCGATTACGGCAACCTGCGAAAACGTCGACGACGAAAGGCAGTAGGCGAGGTCGCACGCGGCCTCGAGGCGGTTGTACTCATCGTTATCCGAATTGTTATGCCAAAGCTGCTGCAGAATCAGCGCGATGGCGTCGAAGTCTTCGGTATCAAACGGTCGGTAGAGAGCCCGCGAGACCATGGTGCCTCTTTCTTTTGCGGATGCATATCGAGCACAGTTCTACCACGCTATTGGCATCTAATTATGGTGCCCCTGTGTTCCATGAACTCACCGCGCCCGGTGCTGCGCCCATGCCCTCCGCTCGCAAGCTTTTTCTGCACATGCGACCGTTGCGGGGTGCATCGACGCGCTCGATGCGCTACATTAAATCAGTATTTTCAATGCCGCTGCGCGAGCGCTGCAGATCGACGTATCACCGACTCACAGAGCACGGCGGCGTACCAGACAGGAGGACTGCATGGGATCTGATGTGAAGATCGCACGCGCGTTGATCTCGGTTACCGATAAGACGGGCGTCGTCGATTTCGCACGGACGCTGGTTGACGACTTTGGCGTCGAGATCATCTCTACGGGCGGCACGGCTCGTGCCATCGAGGACGCGGGCGTTCCCGTAACCCCCATCGAGGAGTTCACGGGCTATCCCGAGATGATGGACGGCCGCGTCAAGACGCTGCATCCCAAGGTTCACGGCGCGCTGCTGGCCCGTCGCGATTCCGAGCAGCACATGCAGGAAGCCGCTCAGCACGGCATTAAGCTAATCGACCTGGTCGTCGTCAACCTGTACGAGTTCGAGAAGACCGTCGCCAACCCCGAGGTCACCTTTGCGGATGCCATCGAGCACATTGACATCGGTGGTCCCTCCATGCTGCGCTCTGCCGCCAAGAACGCCGCGAGCGTTACCGTCATCTCCGACCCGGCCGACTATGATGCCGTCCTGGCCGAGATGCGCGAGACCGGTGGCTGCACCACGCTTTCCACCCGTCGCCGCCTGCAGGTGAAGGTCTACCAGACTACCGCCGCCTACGACACGGCTATCTCCCGTTGGCTTGCCGCTCAGGCAAGCGACGTGGCGGACACCTCTGCCAAGCTCGAGATCTCGCTGGAGAAGGTCGACGACCTGCGCTATGGTGAGAATCCTCAGCAAAAGGCTACGGTCTACCGCTTTGCCGAGGGCTGCGAGAACACCGCGAGCTCTCAGTTCCCGCTTGTGGGCTCCGAGCAGATCCAGGGCAAGCCGCTCAGCTACAACAACTATCTGGACGCCGATGCCGCCTGGAACCTGGTCCGCGAGTTCGACGAGCCGGCCTGCGTGATCCTCAAGCATCAGAACCCCTGCGGTTCCGCCGTTGCCGAGGACATCACGGCCGCCTACGACCGCGCTTTCGCCTGCGATCCCAAGAGCGCCTTCGGCGGCATCATCGCCTGCAACCGCGAGGTTCCCTTTGAGCTGGTTGAGCACTTCGCCGACCAGAACAAGCAGTTCGTCGAGGTCATCATCGCCCCGAGCTACACCGATGAGGCGCTCGAGCGCATGGTCAAGCGCCCCAACCTGCGCGTGCTGGCTACCGGCGGCGTGGACCACGGTGCCCAGGTGGAGCTGCGCTCCATCGACGGCGGCATGCTGGTGCAGGAGGTCGACCACGTGACCGAGGATCCCGCGACCTTTACGTTCCCCACCGATCGCAAGCCCACCGACGCTGAGATGGCCGAGCTCGAGTTTGCCTGGAAGGTCTGCAAGGGCGTTAAGTCCAACGCCATCCTGGTCTCCAAGGGCAAGGCCGGCATTGGCATGGGCCCTGGTCAGCCCAACCGCGTTGACTCCGCACTGCTTGCCTGCGAACGCGCCGAGGACTTTTGCGAGCGCGAAGGCGTGGAGAAGGGCGGCTTTGCCTGCGCGAGTGACGCGTTCTTCCCGTTCCGCGACAACGTCGACGTGCTTGCCGCACACGGCGTGACCTGCATCATCCAGCCCGGTGGCTCCAAGCGCGACGACGAGAGCATCCAGGCCTGCAACGAGCACAATATTGCGATGGTTTTCACGGGTGCCCGCCACTTCCGCCATTAAGTAGGGAGGTGGCGCTGCGGCTTGCCCAACCACCGCACCTTGCCGCTCATTCGTCGCTCGCGTACCCAAGTACGCGTCGCTCCTCTTTCACGGCAATCTGCGGCACCTGGGCAACCCTCGCCGACCTGTTAGGTTGACTGGGGAGGATGGGATGTTATCTCGTCCCTTGGACCGCCTCGCTTCTAAAATAATCTCTGCAAAAGACGGTCGCTCCGTTTGGAGGGCCGTCTTTTTGGTATAAGAGGACGGAATGACTAACACGAAAGGTACAACCATGCCCCAGATTGATGATGCAGAGCTGTTTGGCAATGCCGAGGACCAGCGTGCGTACGAGGACTTTTGCGCCAATCAGGAGGCGGTCGAGAAGTTTATGCTCGACAAGCCCGCGCTTATCTGCCGTTGGCGCATGTCCAACAAAAAGGTGCCCATGCTCAACCGTCACATTCGCGCGCTGTCCGAGCGCTTGGTGCAGGGCGAGCCGCTTACCCATAACATGCTCAGCTGGGCTAAGCAGCACGTTGAGTGGTCGCTTGCCGAGGGCGATTACACCGCGCACGACGGCGTGCTCATGCTGGTGATCGACGTTAACGGCAATGCCGCCATGACGGTGGGTGAGTACGAGCCGCTGGCCGATACTTCGGCCAAGGCGCTGCGTGCCCGCTCCGCCGAGGCCCGCTCCGAGGCCGACGAAACCGGCGTGGCGCCCGAGCTGCTCGCTGCCGTCAACAACGGCGAGCTGGCCTTTGTGGCGCCGGCGGACGAGTGCCTGTGCGGCACGGCGACGCTCATAGAGCAGCTGGCCCAGACCAAGGGCATCCCGGTCACGCGCGTGGACATTCCCGCACAGCTCAAGGGCGCCTTGTTCCTGGTAAGTGACGAGCACGGCGTGGTGCCTGCCGCCGACGCCGACGCCGCCGAGTCCGACGCCGCCACGGTCGCTTTCTTCGCCGACGGCTACGAAAAGCTTCGTGCCCGTCGCTAAATGATTATTCTGGGACGGGGATTAAAGAATCATTTTGGTTCCCGCCACCGCTGCGAGTGCGAGGCGGACAAAACGCCCCCGCTCGCGAACAGTTCTGTCACCTTGGCGACGTGCGTGGCGCGCACCTGCAGTTTCGCAGCCATAATGGTGGCAAGACAACCAAGAGGGGAGCGGAATCCATGGCGCTAATCTATATCGTTGAGGACGACGAGCCCATTCGTCGTGAGCTTGTCGACATCCTTGCCCGCGCCGGGTTTGAAATCGAGGCCTGCGAATCGTTCGAGCATGTCTCGCGCGATATTCTCGCCGCCGCGCCCGACCTGGTGCTGCTCGACCTCACGCTTCCCGTCAAGGACGGCCAGCATATCTGCCACGAGGTTCGCCGCGAATCCGAGGTCCCCATCATCGTCCTCACCTCGCGCACGACCGAGATCGACGAGGTCATGGCCATGACGCTCGGCGCGGACGACTTTGTTCCCAAGCCCTATAGCGCGCGCGTGCTCGTGGCGCGCATCAACGCACTGCTGCGTCGCACCGCGGCGTCAGGCGAGCGCAGCACGCTCGTCCACAAGGGGCTGGAGCTCGACCTCGCCCGCTCTATGGTCACCAACACGGCGACCGGCGACAGCACCGAGCTCACCAAAAATGAGCTGCGCATTCTCTCGCTGCTCCTGAGCCGCGCGGGCAAGATCGTCTCGCGCTCGGCCATCATGCAGGACCTGTGGGACTCCGACGCCTTCGTGGACGACAATACGCTCACCGTCAACATCAACCGCCTGCGCACCACGCTCGAAAAAATCGGCATCAAGGGGTATTTGACGACGCATCGCGGTCAAGGCTATTCGGTCTAGGGGCCGGCTATGTCGTTTGGCAAGTTCTTTAAAGATGCACTGCTTCCCGTCGCCGTGTGGACGTGCGGCGTGCTGCTGAGCTGCTTTGTGCTGACGGTCGCCGGCGCACCCGTTTCTATCGTGGTCGTGGCGGTTGGCGTGTCCTTTATCTTCGGTATGCTCGGCATCGTGATCGAGTACGCTCGCCGTCGCCGTTTTCTGCGTCAGTTGGAGCGCGCGGCAGAGGAGCTCGAGAGTCCCGCATGGGTCCAGGAGATGGTGCAATGCCCGACCTATGCCGAGGGCGAGCTCGAGTACGAGGTCTTGCGCCGGGTGGGCAAGGCGGCATGCGACGAGGTTGCCGAAGGCCGGCGTCAGACCGATGACTATCGCGACTATATCGAGAGCTGGGTCCACGAGGCCAAGCTGCCCCTGGCGGCGGCCCATCTGATTTTGGAAAACCTGGATGGCAGCGAAGACGACCTGTCGCGTGTGGATGACCTGGGTCGCGAGCTGGCTCGCGTGGAGCGCTATATCGACCAGGCGCTGTACTACGCGCGCTCGGAAGTCGTGGAGCGCGACTACCTGATTCGTCGCTGGGATCTCAAGACCTTGGTGACGGGCGCGATTAAAGCCAACGCGCGCGAGCTTATCGCGGCGCACGTGGCTCCGGTGTGCGAGAACCTCGACTTTGAGGTCTTTACCGACGAGAAGTGGCTCGAGTTTATTCTAGGCCAGCTTATTCAGAACAGCATCAAATATGCGCGCGAGGACGGCGCAAAGATCGTGTTTTCGGGCGCGTTGCTGGACGAGGGCTTGGCGAGCGAACGCATCGAGCTTACCGTCGCGGACAACGGCTGCGGCGTGAGCGCGGCCGACCTGCCGCGCGTGTTCGAGAAAGGTTTTACCGGCGACAACGGCCGCACCACCAAGCGCGCAACGGGCATCGGCCTCTACCTTGTGGCGCGCCTGTGCTCCAAGATGGGCATCGACGTCACCGCAGCATCCGACTCCGGCGAAGGCTTTGTCGTAACGTTTTCCTTCTCAACGAACAAGTTCCAATACTTTGAGTAGCCGGGCCGTCTTGCGGTGCGGACGGCTATGTTCCCGAACGTGAACTTAACTAAGGCAACTGGCGCTATGTTTCCGAACGTGAACATAACTATGAGGCTCAAATGGATCTCTCATAACAAAAACGTGCAGCCCAAACAAAACGTGCCGCCCCAAACGGGGCGGCACGCCATCTTTTATCAGCCAACTCGCTGAAGTAAGGCTGCGAAGGCCGCGAGGCCGGGAGGGGTTTCCTAAGGGCACATCCCGCAGCCGCAACGCGGCGAGGACGTGCCCGTGGAAACCCCGCAGGCCCCGCGGCCGGTGGGAGCAACGCTACTTCACGACCAAAATGTCGCAGTCCGTATTGCGCAGCAGGAACGTCGAAATTGAACCCAGCAGCGCATACTTGATCGAGGACAGGCCGCGGGCGCCGCAGAGCACCAGGTCGGGCTTAACCACGTCGAGCATCTCGTCCTTGAGCGTCTCGCGAATGCGGCCGGCGCGAATCATGACCTCGACCTCGGGAATGTCGGGATTGGCCTTGGCCTCTTCGAGCTGCTTGGCGATGGAGTTCTTAAATGCCTCCTCTAGGCCGTTGACAAGATCGACCGGATAGGAACCGGCGCTCTCGAGCGCCGTGGAATCGATAACGTGGCCGATGATCAGCTTGGCGCCGTTGTTCGCGGCGACCTTGATGGCGCGTGCGAGCACAAAATCCTGCTGCTCAGTACCGTCGAGTGAAACAAATACCTTGGTGTAGCCCTCGTTCATGGTTTCCTCCTTGGTCTATCGCACGGGCGCTGGGCTCGTGCGTCGGGCGGGCGCGGATGCGTGGCCGCCGGACACTTTATCTTGTTGCAGTTATACCCAAGGATTTGGGTTTGACCGCTCGCAATTCTGTGAACGGGCGAGTTTTTTGGTAAGGGTAGGCGCAGGCGCGCCGCCAACGGTTGATAATGGGACATCGCCCGCACCGTCCGCAGAACAATATCGGCGGGTGTCTAACGAGGGGGTCCCTTTGGATATCATCGAGCTTCTAAAATCTGCCTTTATGGGCCTGGTCGAGGGCATCACCGAATGGCTGCCCGTTTCGTCGACTGGTCACATGATCTTGGTGGACGAGTTCGTCAAGATGAACGTGAGCGAGACGTTCTGGAATATGTTCCTGGTCGTGATTCAGCTCGGCGCCATTCTGGCCGTCTGTGTGCTGTTCTTCCATGAGCTCAATCCGTTCTCGCCCAGCAAGGGCAAGGAGGGCCGTCGCGACACCTGGGTGCTGTGGGGCAAGATTGTGCTCGGCTGCATTCCCGCCGCGGCGATCGGTCTGCCGCTTAACGACTGGATGGAGGAGCATTTCTATAATGCTCCCGTCGTGGCGCTGGCGCTCATTGTGTACGGCGTGCTGTTTATCGTGATCGAGAACTGGCGCGCGAGCAAGCGCGAGGAAATGGCCGTTGCCGGTTCATTTGGTTCGCGTGCTGTGGTGTCGGGTGGACGTCCCGCCGGTGCGCACTTTGCGGCGCCCGCCGCGGCTACCGCTGAGGATGAGGACGATGACGAGGATCTGGACTTTGGCTCCATCGCCACGCTCGAGGACCTGAGCTGGAAGACTGCGCTGGGTATCGGCTGCTTCCAGGTGCTTTCGCTGGTGCCTGGAACGTCTCGCTCCGGTTCTACCATCATCGGCGGCCTGCTTTTGGGCTGCACGCGTTCGGTGGCGTCCAAGTTTACGTTCTTCCTGGCCATCCCTGTCATGTTTGGCGCGAGTGCGCTCAAGCTGGTCAAGTACTTCATCAAGGGCGGCACGTTCGGCACCAACGAGATCGCCATCTTGGGCGTGGGCTGCGTTGTTGCCTTTGTGGTTTCGCTCATCGCCATCAAGTGGCTCATGGGCTTCGTCCGCCGTCACGACTTTAAGTGCTTCGGTGTTTACCGCATCATCCTGGGCATCGTAGTGCTCGCATACTTCTTCGTTCTGGAGCCGATGCTCGGCCTTTAACTTAGTCGACGCTGCGCGGCGGCCAGAGCGACAGCTTGTCATTCAAAGAGGGTGGCATGACCAAAAGGTCTATGCCGCCCCCTTTTCATGCCAATTTGTTCGCCCTGACCGTCGCTCGCTGCTGCTGCCATGACATCGGCGGTTTCGTGATTGTCAATAGATTGGTGCAAAGTAACCTGACCCCATTGCGCCAAATCCGCTGGGGCGGGCCTGACGGTGGCGCACGGAGTCGTGGTGTGATTTGCGTCGGTGTCCGCGCGGCTCGGTATACTGGTACGGCTCAAACTATGGCGCTGCCCGCAGGCGCGCCGTCCGTCAGATGAGGAGTCGCCCATGACCCAGCCCTTGCCCTGGGAAAAGAACGCCGCGGTACCCGTGCCGCCTGCGCCGGAACCCGTGCCGCTCGATGCATACACCGCCCCCGCTGCGCCGGAGCCCGAGCTCGTTCCGCTCGACATCTACGACGCCCCGGCTCCGGCGCCCAAACCTGCCAAGCCGCTCGTCGATATCGATAGCCTTAACCCCGCCCAGCGCGAGGCGGTCCTGACCACCGAGGGCCCGCTGCTGGTCCTTGCCGGTGCTGGCTCGGGCAAGACCCGCGTCCTGACCTTCCGCATCGCTCATATGCTCGGCGACCTGGGCGTTAAGCCTTGGCAGGTTCTTGCCATCACGTTTACCAACAAGGCCGCTGCCGAGATGCGCGAGCGTCTGGCGGCACTCATCCCAAGCGGCACTCGTGGCATGTGGGTGTGCACCTTCCATGCCATGTGCGTGCGCATGCTGCGCGAGGACGCCGACCTGCTGGGCTATACCGGTCAGTTCACCATCTACGATGACGACGACTCAAAGCGCATGGTGCGCGACATTATGCAGGCGCTCGGCATTGAGCAAAAGCAGTTCCCCATCAACATGATCCGCAGCAAGATCAGCTCGGCCAAAAACGCCATGATCGGGCCCGAGGACATGCTCAAATCCGCTGACAGCCCCAATGACAAAAAGGCCGCGCAGGTCTACTTGGAGCTGGAGCGCCGCCTGCGCGCCGCCAACGCGATGGACTTCGACGACCTGCTCGTGCGCACGCTCGAGCTACTGCGCACCCGCCCCGAGGTGCTCGACAAGTACCAGGAGCGCTTCCGCTACATTAGCGTCGACGAGTATCAGGACACCAACCACGTCCAGTACGAGATCGCCAACCTGCTGGCCGCCAAGTACCAAAACCTTATGGTCGTGGGCGACGACGACCAGTCCATTTATAGCTGGCGTGGCGCCGACATCACCAACATCCTGGACTTTGAGCAGGACTTTAAAAACTGCAAGACCGTCAAGCTGGAGCAGAACTATCGCTCTACGGGCCATATCCTGAGCGCCGCCAATGCCGTTGTTCGCCACAACTCGCAGCGCAAGGACAAGCGCCTGTTTACGGCCGAGGGCGATGGCGAGAAGATTCAGGCTTTCCAGGCAAGCGACGAGCGCGACGAGGGCCGCTGGATTGCCGGCGAGATCGAGAAGCTGCATGCCAAGGGTACGAGCTACGACGATATCGCCGTGTTCTACCGCACCAACGCCCAGTCGCGTATCCTCGAAGATATGTTCCTGCGCGCGGGCGTGCCCTACAAGATCGTCGGCGGCACGCGATTCTTCGACCGCGCCGAGATCCGCGATGTCATGGCCTACCTCAAGATGATCGTGAACCCGGCCGACGAGATGAGCGTCAAGCGCGTCATCAACACGCCGCGCCGCGGCATCGGCTCCACTTCGATCCAAAAGATTGAGCAGCTGGCGCGCGACAACCGTTGCTCGTTCTTCCAGGCCTGCGAGATCGCAACAGCCGAGACGGGCATGTTTAGTGCCAAGGTGCGCAACGGCCTGTCGAGTTTTGTGGCGCTGGTGCGCGAGGGCCGTCGCATGGACGGCGAGCTCAAGGATGTCGTCGAGATGATTGTCGACAAGACGGGCCTGCTGCAGGCGTTCCGCGCCGAGGGCACCATGGAGTCCGAGAGCCGCGCCGAGAACATCCAGGAATTCCTGGGCGTCGCTGCCGAATTTGAGGAGACGCACGAGGATATCGAGGGCACGCTCGAGAGCTTGGAAGAGCTGCGTGCAGCCGGTGTTGCCGATGTGCCTGTCAGTGCCGAGCCCGAGCCCGTCGTGGTGAGTGCGCCCGCGCCCGAGCCGGGGCCGTCCGCTCCGGCATCCTCGTTTGAGGCACTTGTCGGCGCTCGTGACGCCGCGGGCTCCAATCCGCTCGATAGCCTAGCCGCCCCGGCGTTCTCGCCGCAGGATGCCTTGGCCGCCGCCATCGCGGGCAACGCCTATGCCGCACCGACGGAGCTGCCGGCGGGTGCTGTACATGCCGACGAGATCGAGCGCACCTATGGCCCGCTCACTTGCAAGGCGTTGCCGGCGCTCATGGAGTGGCTGGCCCTGCGCTCCGACTTGGATTCCCTGGCCGGCGAGACGCATGCCATTACCATGATGACCATCCACTCCGCCAAGGGCCTGGAGTTCCCGGCGGTGTTCGTGGCCGGCATGGAGGAGGGTATCTTCCCGCACGTGCACGACTTTGGCGGCAGCGATGACCCGGGCAAGCTCGAGGAGGAGCGTCGCCTGGCCTACGTTGCCATCACGCGTGCCCGCAAGCGCCTGTTCCTGACCTATGCGGCCACGCGTCGCACTTACGGCTCGACCTCTGCCAACCCGCGCTCGCGCTTCCTCAACGAGATTCCGTTCGAGGACATCGAGTTTAGCGGCATCGGTTCTGCCGGTTTTGAGGGCACGGGCTGGGAGAAACGCGGCGACCGTCACGGCACCTTTGGCTCGGGCATGGGCTCGGATATGTATGGCGGCAAGGTGTTTGGCTCGCATACGCGCTCGACCGGCGGTTCCGGTTCGCGCGGCGGATCGAGCTTCGACGATTTCTTTGGCGGCAGCAGCTATGGGACCGAGCGCCATCGTGGGGTCTCGCCCGACGCCGGCCGTGTTGCCTCGACCTTTGGCTCGGGCGCGCCGCGAGCCAAAAAGCCGTCGTCCAAGGTGTCGCCGACGGTGGAGCGCAAGGTCGATCGCGCCAGCGCGTCGCAGGACTTTGCCGCGGGCGATACCGTGAGCCACAAGACCTTTGGCACGGGTACCGTGATCTCGGTCGCCGGAGACATGATCGAGGTGCAGTTCGAAAAAACCGGCCAGACCAAAAAGCTGATGAAGGGCTTTGCACCGATCGTTAAGCTGTCGTGATCCCGGCGGACCTGGGTGGGCGTATAGGGCAACATCGCCTGCTCGGGCAGTCCTGCGCAAGACGGAGGCCACATTAAGTGGCCTCCTTTGCATGCGGAACTCGCGATCGATGTTGCCCCAAACGCTCGCCCAGGTCCTTAGGTAACGGTGCTTGCGAACGTCGCTTTGCTGGTTCGCTTTTTGATCTGGAGAGCCGGGTGGGCTGATAAATAGATATGAGCAGGGGCTCTTCCGTTGATGAACGGAAGAGCCCCTTGTTGCTTTTTGATTGTCGTAACTAGTCAGAGGTTCGCCGGGGCGGGGCGCGGGGTTTGGTCGATCGCGAGCTCCGCACGAGCCGGACTGTCCGAGCAGGCGACCAGACCCCGCGCCCCGTCCCGGCGAGCGCTTGGGGACCGGTGACCTACAGGTGGCTGATAATCAGTTCCATATTGCCCTCGAGCTCGATCTTGTCCACGGTGCTGGGGGCTAGCAGATGGCTTCCCTTGTGGACGGGGTCGCCGCAGACGGTGCCTTTGCCGTCGATGACTGACAGGCACATGAAGGGCCAGTGCTGGTCGAGGGTCTTGCTGCCGTCGACGCGCACGCGATCGACGGTGTAGCAGGGGTTGGATTCGAGTTCGGTCACGCCGTCGATCTCGGGTGCGGTCACGGTGCCGTCGGTCGGAGCCTGAACATCAAAGTCGATGCAATCCAGGCTCTGCTCAATGTGCAGTGGACGCAGTTTGCCGTCGGTGCCGGGGCGGTCGTAGTCGTACAGGCGATAGGTCACATCGCTCGACTGCTGCGTCTCCAAAATGAGCGTACCGGTCTTGATGGCGTGCACGGTACCGGAGTCAATCTGGAAAAAGTCGCCCTTGTGGATCGGCAGCACGTTGAGCATGTCGTCCCAGCGGCCGTCCTTGATCATCTGTGCGGCCTCAGCGCGGTCCTTTGCGCGCTGACCGACGATGATCGTGGCGCCGGGCTCGCAGTCCAGTACATACCAGCACTCGGTTTTGCCCAGGCTGCCGTTCTCGTGCTCGGCGGCGTACTCGTCATTGGGATGAATCTGGATCGAAAGGTCGTCCTTGGCGTCTAGAATCTTAATGAGCAGCGGGAACTCCTTGCCCTCGCAGTTACCAAAGAGCTCGCGGTGCTCGGCCCACAGCCACGAAAGCGTGTGACCGGCGTACGGGCCCTCCGCGATCTGGCAGTCGCCGTTGGGGTGGGCCGAGATAGCCCAACACTCACCGATGGGACCCTCGGGAATGTCGTAACCAAATACGGTTTCGAGCTGGCGGCCGCCCCAGATCTTCTCGTGGAAAATCGGCGTGAGTTTAATCAAATCGGACATGTGCATACTCCCATAAGGTTGTGCGGGTGCCGCGTAAGACAGCTCAAAACGAGCACCCACCGGATTACAAAACTAGGCCAGCGTTACGTTGTGCAGCTCAAAGCGGTCGCCTACGTTGTGCGAGATAGAATATTCAAACGCGGTGCCGCTATCCAAGAAGCCAATCTGGTTGAGTTCGAGCAGGGGAGAGCCGGGTTTGGTATCCAGGCGCTCAGCCTCTTCCTCAGTTGCCGCGACGGCGCGAATGGTACGGTGGAAACTCGAGATCTTGAGTCCGCACTGCTCGCGGATGAAGCTGTAGACCGACGCGTACAGGTCTTTTTTCTTAAGACCCGGAATCAGCTCGAGTGGCATATAGGTGTACTCAATAACGATGGGCTGACCATCGACCTCGCGTACGCGCACGATGTGATAGGCAAAGTCGTCTTCGGCCATTCCCAGCTGGGTCGCAACCTCTGCCGGCGGATTGACGATCGAGAAATCGTAGACCACCGAGGTCACTTTCTCCCCGCGATGCTCGTACGAAAAGCCTTGGGCACGGTCGTTCTTGCCTTGGAAAAACACCTGGCCGGGAAGCCCCGCCGTGTCCTTGACGTAGGTGCCCGATCCGCGCCGGCTGGTAATAAGGCCCTCCTCGGTGATCTGCTCGATCGCGCGCTTGACGGTGATCTTGGAAACGCCATACAGCTCGCAAAACTCAACGACGGTGGGCAACTTATCGCCCGGCTTAAGGGCGCCGTCCTCGATGCTTCGACGGATATCTGCAGCTATCGCCTCGTATTTGGGAATCATGCAATCCTCCCTTCATATTTGCGTTGATATAAAGAGAGTATACCTACTTAAAAAGCATCCATATGGCTTTCATCAAAGAAGTTCGATAAAGAAAAATAAAAAAGACGCTTTACATAATAAATTAGAGCGCTATAGTTACAGACAACAAGCGAGATGCATTGGCGTTTGCTTGTGCTGTTTGGGGACGGATTTGTTTTGGCGGGCAGGGTATCCAGATACCTGGTGCGCGCCCGCGCCGGATTGCCTGCCAAAGCAAGCCCGTCTCCAACCGAAAGCTCTAGACACGAAAGCGAGGACTTTGATGGCTCAGTATCAGCTGCCCCGTGACTTCTTCTTTGGCGCCGCTATGTCCGGCCCGCAGACTGAGGGTCAGTGGAACCAGGGCGGCAAGCTCGAGAACCTGTGGGACACCTGGTCCATCCAGGATCTGGGTTCGTTTTACAACTGCGTTGGCTCTTATGCCGGCAATGACTTTATGGCCAAGTACCAGGAAGACTTTCGCATTTTGAAGGACTTGGGCCTGAATACCTATCGCACTTCCATCCAGTGGAGCCGTCTGCTCGATGCCGACGGCAACCTCAACGAGGAGGGTGCTGCGTGGTATCACGAGCTGTTCCGCGCCTCTCGCGAGGCCGGCCTGGAGCCGTTTGTCAACTTGTACCACTTTGACATGCCCACCTACCTCTTTAACCGTGGCGGCTGGGAGAGCCGCGAGGTCGTCGAGGCTTACGCGCATTACGCCGACATCGCCTTCCACGAGTTTGGCCAGGAGATTAAGTACTGGTTTACCTTTAACGAGCCCATCGTCGAGCCCGAGCAGCGCTATCAGGAGGGCGTGTGGTTCCCGCAGCTCCACGACTTCAACCGCGCTCGCACCGTGCAGTATCACATCTCGCTGGCACATGCGCTGGCCGTGGCCAACTATCGTCGCGCCTATGACGAGGGCGCTATTCGCGCCGATGCCAAGATCGGCATGATCAACTGCTTTACCCCGGTTTACACCAAGCAGAATCCCAGCGAGGCAGACCTCGAGGCCGTGCGTATGACCAGCGGCATCAACAATCGCTGGTGGCTCGACCTTATTACCAAGGGCGAGCTTCCTGCCGACGTGCTCGACAGCCTGGCCGAGGGCGGCGTTAAGCTCCCGTTCCGTGCCGGCGACCAAGAGATTCTCAAGCAGGGTGTTGTCGACTGGCTCGGCTGCAACTACTACCACCCCACGCGTGTTCAGGCGCCGGCGAGCAAGGTCGACCAGTACGGCCTGCCGCACTTTGCCGACGAGTACGTATGGCCCGACGCCGTTATGAACGAGAGCCGTGGCTGGGAGATCTACCCGCAGGGCCTCTACGACTTTGGCATGGACTGTGCTAAGAACTACCCCGATCTTGAGTGGTTCGTTTCCGAGAACGGCATCGGCATCATGGACGAATACAAGAACCGTGACGCCGAAGGAACCATCCAGGATGACTACCGCGTCGACTTTGTACGTCAGCACCTGGAGTGGGTGGCCAAGGCAATTGCCGAGGGCGCCAAGTGCCGCGGATACCATTACTGGGCCGTCATCGATAACTGGTCTTGGGCGAATGCCTTTAAGAACCGTTACGGTTTTGTCGAGGTCGACCTTATGGACGGCTATAAGCGCCGCCTTAAGAAGTCGGCGGCCTGGCTCAAACAGGTCGCCACAACCCACGTGGTTGATTAGCGACCGGGCGAACGCCCAGACCGCGCGCTGCCGCGCGCAACACATGGCACATCTGGTGGCAGAGGGCGACAGGCCACCGTGCGCATAGGAAAAGGCCGGATTTGAAAGTTAGGAGCAATCATGGCCAGTGACAACGGAAAGAGCTTCCTCGACAAGTTTGCCGAGGTCTCTGCGAAGGTGGGAAACCAGGTTCACCTGCGTTCCCTGCGTGACGCCTTCGCGACCATCACGCCGCTCTATATCCTTGCGGGTATCGCGGTTCTTATCAACAACGTCGTGTTCCCTCTGTTCCCGCTCGATGCGGCGGGTCTTGCCAATCTTCAGACGTGGGGTTCGGCAATTACGCTGGGCACCCTCAACGTCTCTGCAATTATCTTGGCCGGATTGATTGGCTACAGCCTCGCTAAGAACAAGCGTTTCGATAACCCGCTCGCTTGCGTGGTCGTCGCTATCTCTGCTTTCGTCATCATGATGCCGCAGCAGATCACCGCCACGCTTGCCGCCACGAGCCCGCTGCTCACCGACAAGATCACCTCCGCCGAGGTCACGGGCGCCCTTTCGACCGCCAACACCGGCACCAACGGTCTGTTCTCGGCTATTATCATCGCCCTGCTTTCCGTCTCGCTCTTCATCAAGATTTCTGGCATCGAGAAGCTCAAGGTTAAGCTGGGCGAGGGCGTGCCCCCCGCGGTTTCCAACTCCTTCAACGTCATGATCCCGATGCTGCTCAACCTCTCGGTCTTCGCTCTTGCCGCAGCTCTGCTCGCCGTATGCGCCGGCACCGATCTGTGCGCCATCATCTCCACGTGCATCTCCAACCCGCTCAAGAGCATCATGAACGCCGGTCCGTGGGCTGTTATCCTCATCTACACCCTTGCTAACCTGCTGTTCTGCGTCGGTATTCACCAGTCCACCATCTCTGGCGCTACCGTCGAGCCGATCCTAACCATGCTCATCGTCGACAACATGGCTACCTTTGCCGCCGGTGGCACCATCCAGCCCGATCACTACATGAACATGCAGATCGTTAACAGCTTCGCCCTCATCGGCGGCTCGGGCTGCACCCTCATGCTCCTGCTCGACACGCTCCTGTTCTCCAAGAACAAGGCTTCCGAGACCGTTTCCAAGATGGCTATCCTGCCTGGTCTGTTCAACATCAACGAGCCGGTTATCTACGGTTACCCCATCGTGTACAACCTGCCGCTCATGATCCCGTTCGTCCTCCTTCCCGACCTGTTCATCGGCATCACCTATGGCCTTACCTGCGCAGGCATCATCAGCCCCTGCATCGCCCAGGTGCCCTGGACTATGCCTCCCGTCATCAATGCCCTGCTCGCTACGGGCTTTGACTGGCGCGCCGGCGTGTGGCAGGCTCTCGAGATTGTCATTGGCATGGCCGTCTACCTGCCCTTTATGAAGATTTCCGAGAAGGCAATCGCCAAGCAGGAGGCTCTCGCCGAGTAGAACGCCTAACGTTCGTCCCTTTCACCGTTGCGGGCACCGGTACACGGTGCCGGTGCCCGCGGCTCTCTCCCTTGTGTAAAGATGCAGGGGGTGGGCACAATAGCCGCAAGGAATAAAACCAGTCGTCGTCTGCGCGCCGCGCAGTTATAAGGAGGAAACCATGAAGAAGATCATGCTCTGCTGCAATGCCGGTATGTCCACGAGCCTGCTGGTCCAGAAGATGCAGGCCGAGGTTGCAAACCGTGGTCTGGATATTGAGGTCGAGGCTCGTCCCATGAACGAGGCCCACGATCACCTGGGCGAGTGCGACATGTTGCTGCTTGGCCCGCAGATCGGCTACACCAAGGGCGATTTTGAGAAGGAGGCCGCCGGTCGTTTCCCGGTCGAGGTCATCAACATGGTCGACTACGGCCGCATGAACGCTGCCGGCATCATCGACCACTGCGTCAGCGTGATGGGCTAGGTGCTCCGCATGGAGGATATGAACGAACTGCAGATGACCTGCTTTGAGATCATCAGCTACGTCGGTACCGCCAAGAGCATGTACATCAATGCCGTGCAAAAGGCCAAGGAGGGCGATTTTGACGCCGCCGAGGAGCTTATCAAGCAGGGCGACGAGGCCTATAACGGTGGCCACGATGTTCACATGGGGCTTCTGAAGAAGGAGGCCAACGGCGAGCGTAACGGCGAGGCCCCGTTGATTCTGCTGCATGCCGAGGACCAGATGGCCGGTACCGAGACCATGCGCGTCATGGCGACGGAGCTCATCGAGATCCACAAGCAGCTGCAGGCACTTCAGGCCTAGTCGGCGTTATCGCCGCGATGGACCGTGCGGTCCAACAGACAACACAGTTCCTTTGACGGGCGCCGGGAGTCTCCGCCTCCCGGCGCCTTTATATTTGGGGAAGGTCTTGCGCGATCTATTGAGTGACCATTCGCGCTTCCCCAGATAAAACCTGCCAAAACAAACCTGCCCCTTTTTGGCAGGTTTTTGCCTTGGGAGCGGTACCATACAGGCAATGTTTAAACGAGAAAGGCGGGCTCCCATGGAACCTAAGCAGTATTACATCGGCATCGACGTCGGCGGTACCTCGGTCAAGGAGGGTCTGTTTGATGAGGACGGAAACCTGCTTGCCAAGGCCAGCGTGCCTACGCCTCCTATCGTTGACGCTGCGGGCTTTGCCGCGGTGACCGAGGCTATCGACCAGGTGGTCGCCAAGGCGCAGATTCCGCGCGCCTTTGTGGCAGGCATTGGCCTGGCCGTTCCGTGCCCCATTCCGGCGTCGGGCGATGCCAAGGTCAAGGCCAACATTGCCATTAACCTGCCCAAGCTGAGGATCGCCATTCAGGAGCACTGTCCCGACGCGGTCGTTAAGTACGAGAACGATGCCAACGCCGCCGCTATGGGCGAGGCCTGGCTCGGTTCTGCCAGGGGCGTGCAGAACGTGGTGATGGTCACCATCGGTACCGGCGTGGGCGGCGGCGTTATCGTCAACGGTGACGTGGTATCGGGCGTTGTGGGTGCTGGCGGCGAGATTGGCCACATGTGCCTGAACCCGGCCGAGGAGCGCACCTGCGGCTGCGGCGGCCATGGCCACCTTGAGCAGTATTCCAGCGCCACCGGCGTGGTGAGCAACTACCTTGCCGAGTGCGAGAAAGCGGGCGTCGAGCCCATCGAGCTCACCGGTCCCTCTGATTCCAAGGACGTGTTCCAGGCCTGCCGCGAGGGCGACAAGCTTGCGCTGGCCGCGGCCGATACCATGGCCGACTATCTCGGTCGCGCACTGGCGCTTATTGCCAACGTGGTTGATCCCGAGATGTTCCTCATCGGCGGTGGCGCCTCCGCCTCGGCCGATGTCTACCTCGACAAGGCTCGCGAGTACTTCCAGCGCTACGCGCTCTCTGCCTCGCGCGAGACGCCCATTAAGGTCGCTTCGCTCGGAAATGACGCCGGTATCATCGGTGCCGCCTACGTAGCCCTGCGCGCCGCCGGTAAATAGCTGGTGCAAGGGGGACAGGTTACTTTGCACCAACATGGTGCAAAAGGGACAGCCTTGGCCCCCGTGCCTGCGCCCCAAAATATACCGTGGCCCTTCCGTCTGCGAAGGCTCGGCATCGGCGTGCTACCATAGCTACGTCCAAGTACACATATCAAGTGGAGGATATCCATGGCAAACGTTCTTGTCTTTGGTCACCAGAACCCCGATAACGACGCCATCATGAGCGCCGTCGTCCTGTCCCAGCTGCTCAACCAGGTTGAGTATGCCGGCAACACCTACGAGGCCTGCGCCCTGGGCCAACTTCCGGCCGAGTCCGCCAAGCTGCTCGCCGATGCCGGTATTGCCGAGCCCCGCGTGATCGATTCCGTCGAGGCCGGTCAGCTCGTCGTCCTCACCGACCACAACGAGTCCGCCCAGTCCGTCGCCGGCCTTAAGGACGCCACGGTCTTTGGCGTCGTCGACCATCACCGCATCGGCGACTTCGAGACTGCCGGCCCGCTGCACTACATCTGCCTGCCCTGGGGCTCCAGCTGCACCATCGTCACCAAGCTCGCCGGCGTGCTCGGCGTTGAGCTTTCCGACGTTCAGGCCAAGCTGCTGCTCTCGGCCATGATGACCGATACGCTCATGCTCAAGAGCCCCACCACCACCGATGTCGATCGTGCCGTCGCCGCCAAGCTCGGTGAGCAGGTGGGCGTCGACCCGGTCAAGTTTGGCATGGAAGTCTTCCTCACCCGCCCGTCCGGCTCCTTCACCGCAGCCGAGATGGTCGGCAACGACATCAAGATGTTCGAGCCCGCCGGCAAGAAGCTGCTCATCGGCCAGTACGAGACTGTCGACAAGACCCGCGCACTCGGCATGATCGACGAGATTCGCAAGGCCATGCGCGCCTACGCCGCCGAGAAAGGTGCCGACGGCATCGTCCTGTGCATCACTGACATCATGGAGGAGGGCTCGCAGGTCCTGCTCGAGGGCGAGACCGAGGCCGCTCAGAAGGGCCTGGGCATTGCCGACGAGCACGACGGCGTCTGGATGCCGGGCGTCCTCTCCCGTAAGAAGCAGGTCGCTGCCCCCATCATGGCCGCCTGCTAGGTTTAGTTGACCAAACGCCACGACCGGACCGCGGACGCCCCGCGCTCCGGTCGTTTTTTGTGCACGGCGCCGCGTCGTCTCTTGGATAGGTATGCCCGTGCCGTTGAACAAATAATGTTCAACCTGTGGTTCCGCTTTTCGGCCACGCCTGCGTGCTTGTCGTGCAGGGTAGGCTAGATGCAAGCGTAATACGTTAGAGCGCGGCGCCGCCACTTGGGCGGGCCGTGCTTTTTTAAGACGGGAGCTTTCCCGTGAAAGGAGCCGCCCATGGCAGCAACTGAGCAGCTGTTCAACGTTCGTGAGCGCAAGCGCTTTGAACGTCACGACATCTGGGAGCGCATCGCCGAGAACGGCACGATTTCCGCCGCCGTCATGGTCTTCGCCGCCATCGCCGCCGTCATTTGCGCCAATACCGATGCCTACGAGGCCGTCCATCACTTTTTGGAGACCCCGCTGTATGTGGGTCTGGGAAACCTTACGGCCGGTCTCACCGTTGAGCTTTTCGTCAACGACTTCCTCATGGCGATTTTCTTTTTGTTGGTGGGCATTGAGCTTAAGTACGAGATGACGGTCGGCGAGCTCAAGAATCCGCGTCAGGCCATGCTTCCCATGCTGGCGGCCGTGGGCGGTGTCGTCGTTCCCGCCTGCATCTACCTGATCTTTAACCATGCCGGCGCGCACAACGGCTGGGCCATTCCCATGGCAACCGATATTGCCTTTGCGCTGGGCGTGCTGTCGCTTTTGGGCAACCGCGTGCCCAACGGCGTGCGCGTGTTCTTCTCGACGCTCGCCATCGCCGACGACCTGATCTCCATCGCCGCCATCGCCATCTTCTACGGTCAGAGCCCCAATCCGTTTTGGTTGGGCGCCGCCGCGCTTGTGACCTGCGCGCTCGTGTGGCTTAACAAGACGCAGCATTACCGCCTTGCCCCGTATTCGGTACTGGGGCTGCTGCTGTGGTTCTGCATGTTCAAGAGCGGCGTACATGCCACGCTTGCTGGCGTCATCTTGGCCTTTACCATCCCGGCCAAGTGTGGCGTCAAGCTCGATAGCCTCACCGATTGGCTGGGCGAGTGCCTGCCGCTGCTCGATGACCGCTACGATGATGAGGCACACATCCTGGGCCAGCATGACTTTACCGTCTCGACAACCAAGGTCGAGCGCGTCATGCACCGCGTGACCCCGCCGCTTATCCGCATGGAGCGTCTGATCTCCACGCCGGTCAACTTTGTGATCCTGCCGATCTTTGCGTTCGTAAACGCTCAGGTTCGCTTAGTGGGCGTGGACATGAGCACGCTGCTCACCGACCCGGTGACGCTCGGCGTGTACTTTGGCATGCTGCTGGGCAAGCCGATCGGCATCTTTGGTATGACGTTTGCCCTGGTTAAGCTTAAGGCCTGCGAGCTGCCGCACAATGTCAACTGGCACATGATTGCCGGCGTGGGCATTCTGGGCGGTATCGGCTTTACCATGTCGATTCTCATCAGCGGCCTTGCCTTCCCGACGGCCCAGTTTGAGGTTCTTGCAGCCAAGGCCGCTATTCTCGCCGGTTCGGTCACCGCAGCCGTGCTCGGCATGATCTACATGAGCGTGGTCTGCAAGCATCCCTCGCCCAAAGACGAGTAAGAGCGCGAAAACCGGCTCCAGAACCGATTCGGGCGCGTTCAAAATGCGGATTCGGGCGGTGCTTGCCGCCTGCCAGACACGCCAGTGGTCAAAAAACGCCGTTTGTGAGTACTGTCACAAACGGCGTATCATTTTAGGTGCGGAAAATAATGAACAAAGTTATAAGAACTGTACGTTAATGAGTGACCATCGACTTCCAATTTGGCGCTAGCTGACGGTGATTAGGAAGTTTCAAGTCGAGTTTTGCCGATTTCGACCAAGAATCGCTGCTACTAAAAAGGTAACAGTACTCATATTTGCCCTTTTTTGGCCACAAGCCCTAAAACAAGCCTCGCCAAGGTCGGGAAGCGGGCCAAATCGCCGGCCTCGAGGCTTATTCCACCGTTCCGTAGACGGCGCCCCAGCCGTGGGCGGCCAAGGCGGAGTTGAGCTGGTCGCAAAGTGACTGGCGGTCGTAGTAGCCGGGCGGCAAAAGGTTCACGATCTCCATGAGGTCGGGCGCCAGGTCCAAGATTTCGGCCTGTACGATCAGATCCAGGCGGTCGATGGCGTGGCGGTCGTAAAACAGTCCGTCGACCAGGCGCTGCAAGTCGCCGAATTCCTCGGCCTGAAACGATCCGTACTCCATAGTGCCTCCTTGGGCGCCCCACGCCGGCATGCGCGGCGATTCGTAATTGATTGCGATGAACTTAATCTATCACGGCTTCATAACGTTGCGACGATGGCGGTCTATACTTAGACGAACTGCAACGTACCGCTTCGCGAAAGGTCGCACCCCATGCAGACGATCTACCAGAAGATGGAAACCACCGAACTCGATGCCGCCATCGAGGCGCTCAAAGCCGAGGTCGCCGAGGTCAAGGCCAAGGGCCTGGCGCTCGACATGGCCCGCGGCAAGCCGTCGCCCTCCCAGGTGGACATCTCTCGACCCATGCTCGATATCCTCAATGCCGATGCCGATCTGCACGACGGCAATGTCGACTGCTCCAACTACGGCTGCTTCGAGGGCATTCCCTCGGCTCGCAAGCTGGCAGGGGAGTTCCTGGGCTGCCCCGCCGAGCAGACGCTCGTGCTGGGCTCATCGAGCCTCCTGATCGAGCATGACATCGCCGGCATGTTCTGGCGCTGCGGCTCGTGCGGCAGCGAGCCCTGGGATGCCTACGAGGCCGCGCACGACGGCAAGAAGGTCAAGTTCCTGTGCCCCGTCCCCGGCTACGACCGTCATTTTGGCATCACCACCGACCTGGGCATCGAGAACGTTCCCGTCGCGATGACCGACAACGGCCCCGATATGGACGAGATTGAGCGCCTCGTTGCCGCCGATGATTCCATCAAGGGTATCTGGTGCGTGCCCAAGTATTCCAACCCCACGGGCATCACCTTTAGCGAGGACACCGTGCGTCGCCTGGTCGAGATGCCCACGGCCGCGCCCGATTTTCGCATCTTCTGGGACAACGCCTACTGCATGCACGACCTGTACGACGAGACCGACGAGCTCGCAAACATCTTTGACCTCGCTCGCGCGGCGGGCACCGAGGACCGTGTGGTGGCCTTTGCCTCGACGTCCAAGATCACCTTCCCGGGCGCCGGCATCGGCTTTATCGGTGCGAGCCCCGCGGTTATCGCGGAGTTCTCCAAGCGCCTGAAGGCTGGCCTCATCAGCGCCGACAAGCTCAACCAGCTGCGTCACGTGCGCTTCCTTCCCACCATCGAGGCGGTTAAGGAGCACATGAAAAAGCATGCCGAGTTCCTGCGCCCGCGCTTTGAGGCCGTCGAGCGCAAGCTCACCGAGGGCCTGGGCGACACGGGCTGCGCCACCTGGACGCACCCCCGCGGCGGCTACTTTGTAAGCTTCGATGGTCCCGAGGGCTCGGCCCAAAAGGTCGCCGCGCTTTGCGCCGACCTGGGCGTCAAGCTCACGCCGGCCGGTGCCACTTGGCCCTATGGCAAGGACCCGCGCGACACCAACATCCGCATCGCGCCGAGCTATCCCACGGTCGAGGACCTGGAGGCCGCGCTCGATGTGCTGGTGCTGGCCGTCAAGCTCGTCGCTGCCGAGCTCGCGCGTGCCGAGCGCGCCTAACGCGCGGCTTCTCGTACTATCCGCACTTTCGATACATAAAGGAGCGTATACATGGATTTGGGTATTTCCACCAACCCCACGCCGGAGCTCTACACCATCAAGGTGACCGGCGAAATCGATATCTCTAACGCCGACAGCCTGCGTAACGCCATCGACCTGGCGCTCGAGCAGCCCACCGAGGCCGTTGAGCTCGACTTTGCCCAGGTGAGCTATATCGATTCGACGGGTATTGGCGTGCTCGTGGGCGCCGCGCACCACGCAGCCGATCACGGCAAGCGTTTTAGCTGCGTTAACGTGCAGCCTCCGGTGATGCGCGTGGTTCAGCTGCTGGGTGTCGACCAGGAGATTTCGATCACGGCCGCATAGGCCCTGCCCCAAAAGGGGCGTGCCGTTTGGCATATGTTTGTGATGCGCTCGGACGTTTTGGCGTCCGGGCGCTATACTTGACCGAATGAATAGACGAGTTCCGGCCGAATGGCGCGGTGCGGGCTCGACTCACATCGAGCCTTGGAGGTATGTGTGTTTGGTATTGGAGAGGGTGAGCTGGCAATCATCGTGGTCTTCGGCTTTTTGCTGTTTGGCCCGGATAAGCTCCCGCAGATGGGCCGCACGATCGGCCGTGCCATCCGTCAGTTCCGCGAGACGCAGGAAAAGATGACGGCCGTTGTTCAGTCCGAGATTATCGATCCGGTGAGCGAGGCCGCGTCGGCCCCGGTCAAGCCCAAGAAGACTGCTGCGACCGACGACGATTCCGATGCGGACGAGGATGCCGCCGAGACGGCAGCGCCCGCCAAGAAGGAGACCTTTGCCGAGCGTCGCGCCCGTCTTGCTGCCGAGAAGGCCGCAAGCGAGGGTGCTGCTGAGGGCGAAGGCGCTGTTGATGAGGCCGAGGGTACAGAGCCTGCTGCTGCCGTCGAGCCCGAGCCTGCTGCAGAGCCCGAGCCCGAGCCGGCAGAGCCCACGACGGCTGACCTCTACGCCCGTCGTCCCCGCAAGCGCAAGGCCGTCGTCGACCAGCTCGCTCGCGAGCTCGAGGTCGAGGACGATGCCGAGGCTGCTGCCGCCGACGCCCCGAAGGGAGGCGATGAGTAATGCCGATCGGACCTGCGCGCATGCCGCTCTTCGATCACCTGGGAGAGCTCCGTCGCCGCCTGACCATCGTGGTCGTTTCGGTGTTTGCCGCCGCCATCGTGCTGTACTTTGCCACGCCCGTGGTGCTCGATATTCTTGAGGACCCCATCCGCTCCTTTGTGCCGGACGGTAAGTTTTACATCACCACCACGCTCGGCGGCTTTGGCCTGCGCTTCTCGCTTGCCATCAAGATGGCCGTGGTCATGTGCACGCCCATGATCATCTGGCAGATTCTGGCATTTTTCCTGCCGGCACTGCGCCCCAACGAGCGCAAGTGGGTTGTGCCCACGGTGCTCGCCTCGACGGTGCTGTTCTTCCTGGGTGCCATCTTCTGCTACTTCATCATCATCCCGGCGGGCTTTGAGTGGCTCATCGGCGAGACCTCGGCTGTCGCTACGGCGTTGCCCGATCTGGAGAACTACGTCAACATGGAGCTGCTCTTTATGATCGGCTTTGGTGTGGCGTTTGAGCTGCCGCTCATCATCTTCTACCTGTCCGTCTTCCACATCGTGTCCTACGCTGCTTTCCGCAGTGCCTGGCGTTATGTATACGTTGGCCTGCTTGTGGGCTCGGCTGTGATTACGCCCGACGGCTCGCCCGTTACGCTGGGCCTCATGTATGGCGCCCTGCTCTCGCTCTACGAGATTTCGCTCGCCATCGCCCGCGTGGTCATTACCGCGCGCGAGGGCAAGGAGGGCTTGTTTGTGAGCCGTCTGGACCTGTTCTCGGACGACGAGGACGACGAGGAGTAAATCGGTATGCACGAGGTTGGCATTGTCAACGGCATACTCGATACAGTGATTCGCGCGGCGCGTGGGGCGGGGGCCTCGCGCGCCGTTTTGGTAACGCTGCGTATCGGGGATATGACCGAGGTCGTGCGCGAGGCGCTCGACTTTGCGTGGGGGACGTTTCGCGACGAGGACCCGCTCACGCGCGGCTGCGAGCTTGCCGTGGAGGAGGTCCATCCACAAAGCGAGTGTCTGGACTGCGGTGAGGTCTTTGAGCACGACCGTTTCCATTGCCGTTGTCCCCAATGTGGCGGTGCCAACGTGCGTCTGCTGCATGGCCGCGAACTCGACATCGCAAGTATCGAGATCGAGACCCCCGACGATTAGCACGCTCGCCATCTAGCGATGGGGTATAAAAGGGCCAAAGTAAGGAGCGCTAAGTATGGCCGAGAAAACGATTGATATCGCGTCGCCGATTCTGTCGCGCAACGAGCGCCTGGCAGATCAGCTGCGTCAGCGGTTTGAGCAGACGAACACCTACGTGATCAATGTGCTGTCGAGCCCTGGCTCGGGTAAGACCACCACGATTCTGGGCACCAACGAGCGCCTGCGTGACAAAGCCAGCCTGCGCTGTGCCGTTATCGAGGGCGATATCGCCTCGGACGTCGACGCCATCACCATGAAGGAAGCCGGCATGCCCGCCATCCAGATCAACACGGGCGGCCTGTGCCATCTCGAGGGCAACATGATCATGGAGGCCGTCGACGCCTTCGACCAGGCCGTCGGTCTGGAGAACATCGACGTCATCTTTATCGAAAATGTGGGTAACCTGGTCTGCCCGGTCGACTTTGACCTGGGCGAGAACCTGTCCATCATGATCCTCTCGGTGCCCGAGGGCGACGACAAGCCCATCAAGTACCCGGGCATCTTCCAGCACGCCGGCGCGCAGCTGCTCAATAAGGTCGACGTGGCCCCGGCTTTCGATTTTGACATGGATAGGTATACTAAGACACTCGATGACCTCAATCCGCAGGCGCCGCGGTTTGCCGTGAGCGCGCGCAAGGGCGAGGGCATGGATGCCTGGTGCGATTGGCTCATCGGGCAGATTGAGCAAGCAAGGGCGTAAGTCGGCCGCCAAGAGGGCGGGCGCAGCCGCAGACACACGAGATAGGAGCCTCTTTTGAAGCTCATCATCGCTGAGAAAAACGACGCCGCGCGTCAGATCGCCGAGCGTCTGTCCACGGGCAAGCCCAAAAAGGACAAGGTGTACAACACCGCTATCTACCGTTTTGAGTGGAAGGGCGAGGAGTGCGTGACGATCGGCCTTGCCGGTCACATCCTGGCACCCGATTTTTGCGACAGTGTGCTGTTCGATAAAAAGTTGGGCTGGTATTCGGTCACGGAGGACGGCGAAATGCTGCCGGCCGATATGCCCGATGGCCTGGCCCGCCCGCCGTACGACACCAAGCGCAAGCCGTTCCTTGCCGATGGCATTTCCATCAAGGGCTGGAAGCTCGAGAGCCTGCCCTATCTCACCTGGGCGCCCGTCATTAAGCTTCCGGCCGAGAAAGAGCTCATCCGCTCGCTTAAGAACCTCGCCAAAAAGTCCGACAGCGTCATCATCGCCACGGACTTCGATCGCGAGGGCGAGCTGATCGGTTCGGACGCCCTCAACAAGGTGCGCGAGGTGGCGCCCGACTTGCCGGTCGCCCGCGCCCAGTATTCTTCGTTTACCAAGGCCGAGATCACGCAGGCCTTCGATAACCTTGTCTCGCTCGACCAGAACCTGGCCGACGCCGGCGAGAGCCGTCAGCACATCGACCTCATTTGGGGTGCGGTGCTCACGCGCTACCTGACGCTCGCCAAGTTTGGCGGCTTTGGCAACGTGCGTTCCGCCGGCCGCGTGCAGACGCCGACGCTTGCCCTGGTGGTCGAGCGCGAGCGCGAGCGCATGGCGTTTGTACCCGAGGACTATTGGCAGATTCGCGGCATGGGCGCCGCGCAAGGCGCTGCCGAGGACGATCGCTTTAAGATCGCGCACAAGACGGCGCGCTTTACCGACAAGGATGCTGCTGAGACGGCGTACGGTCACGTTGACGGCGCTACGACGGCAACCGTCGCCGCGGTGACCAAGCGCTCGCGTAAGCAGCAGCCGCCCACGCCGTTTGCGACGACCTCGCTGCAGGCTGCCGCCGCGGCCGAGGGCATCTCACCTGCGCGTACCATGCGCATCGCCGAGTCCCTCTACATGGCCGGTCTCATCAGCTACCCGCGTGTCGATAACACCGTGTATCCCGCGACGCTCGATCTGGGCGCCGTGGTGAGCGACCTGGCAAAGATCAACCCGGCGCTGGCGCCCGTGTGCAAAAAGGTGCTCGCCGGCCCCATGAAGCCCACGCGCGGCAAGGTCGAGACCACCGACCACCCGCCTATCTACCCCACGGGCGAGGGCGACCCGTCCACGCTCGACGGCGGCCAGCGCAAACTCTATGACCTCGTCGCCCGTCGCTTCCTGGCAACGCTCATGGGGCCCGCGACCATCGAGAACACCAAGCTCGAGCTCGACGTCAACGGCGAGCCGTTCGTGGCTTCGGGCGACGTGCTCGTGACCCCGGGCTTCCGCGAGGCATATCCGTACGGCCTCAAGCGCGACGAGCAGATGCCGCCGCTTGAGCAGGGCGACACGGTCGACGTGCTCGACATTAAGCTCGAGGCCAAGCAGACCGAGCCGCCCGCGCGCTACAGCCAGGGCAAGCTCGTGCAGGAGATGGAAAAGCGCGGCCTGGGCACCAAGTCCACGCGCGCGAGCATCATCGAGCGCCTGTATGCCGTGCGCTATCTCAAAAATGATCCCGTTGAGCCGAGCCAGCTGGGCATCGCCATCATCGACGCGCTGTCGCAGTTTGCCCCGCGCATCACGAGCCCCGATATGACCAGCGAGCTCGACGGCGACATGACCCGCGTGGAGCGCGGCGAGGATACCGAAGAGCATGTCGTGACGCACTCGCGCGCGCTGCTGGCCGGCGTGCTCGACGAGCTGCTCAAGCATACGCAGGAGCTGGGCGACGCCATCAGCGACGCCGTCACGGCCGATGCGCGCGTGGGCGCCTGCCCCAAGTGCGGCAAGGACCTGGTTATGAAGACGAGCGCCAAGACCCGCGGCAGCTTTATCGGCTGCATGGGTTGGCCCGACTGCGACGTGACCTATCCGGTGCCGAGTGGCGTCAAGGTGAGCCCGCTCGAGGGCGAGGCCGCCGTGTGCCCCGAGTGCGGCGCGCCGCGCATCAAGTGCCAGCCATTCCGCCAGAAGGCCTTCGAGATCTGCGTGAACCCCACGTGCCCCACCAACTACGAGCCCGATCTTAAGGTGGGCGAGTGCAAGGTGTGTGCCGAGGCCGGACGTCACGGCGACCTGATCGCGCACAAGAGCGAGAAGAGCGGCAAGCGCTTTATCCGCTGCACCAACTACGATGACTGCGGCGTGAGCTATCCGCTGCCGGCGCGCGGCAAGCTCGAGGCGACGGGCGAGACCTGCCCCGAGTGCGGCGCCCCCATCGTGGTGGTCAACACGGCGCGCGGTCCGTGGCGTATCTGCGTCAACATGGACTGCCCGACCAAGGAGAAGAAGCCCGCCCGCGGTCGCAAGACCACGACTAAGGCGAGCACGGCCAAGAAGACGACGGCGGCAAAGAAGACTGCTGCCAAGAAGACGACCGCCAAAAAGACGACGGCCAAGAAGTCGACTACCAAAAAGACCGCTGCCGACAAGTAGCCGCACGGTCGAAGCATCACCTAAAACAAAAACGAGCGAGGACCTCAAAATCCTCGCTCGTTTTTTATCCGGCAGTTAGGGACGTTCCTTTTCTGCCGGCAGTTTAGGAACGTCCCTAACTGCCGGCTCGGGAACGACAAAGCGCTAGTTCACCTCGACAGGCTTGGCGCCGGGGTAGCGCTCCTCAAAGTCTAGGCGGTACTTATTGTCATTGGTGCCCGCCACGTTGTCGCGCGACAGCGGCGCCACGATCTCATTCTTGTGATCCGCAGGCTTGGTGTATTTCAGGCTGATCTCCCAGGCATCACAGATTGCGTCAATGCGGTGATCCAGGTCATCGTACAGGGCGATGATGTCCTTCCAGGAGCTGTAGTTCTTAGAGCTCGTCGGGACGTCCAGGTCCTCGACGATGTCGTAATACTGCTCGATGGTGTCCTCCGTGCGCTCGGCGACGTCGGCGAGATTTTGACGGGCGGTTCGATCCTCTTCCAGATAGCTGCCGTTGAAGTTCTGCGCGCAGCCACGGACGTAGTTGTCGAGGTCTTCGAGCAAGTCGTAGTATTCGCTCAGACGACGGTAGAGGTTCTGCTCGGAGAGCGTTGCTTCGCCGCCATCCTCGTCGTCATCGTCGTCATCGTCGTACAGGCTGTTGGGATCGCCGAGAGGCTTTAGGTCATCTTCGTCGACGTCATGGTGCAGCTTAGCTACCTCGGCAGCCGTCTGCGTGGCGGCGTTGTCGAAAGGTCTGATTGCAAAGAAGATGACCAGGGCGATGATGATCGCCACCAGCACAACGATAACGGCGATAAGCGGCCCGGTGCCGCTCTTTTTGGGAGCGGGGGTCTGTGGCGAAGCGGGCGCGTATGCGGGAGCCGGCTGCTGTTGGGGCGAGCCGCTCGCGACGGGTATGCGCTGCGTGGTCTCGACGGCCGCGGGGCTTGCGGCGGGGTCGGGGCTATAGGCGAGGGGGTCGTCCGCCTTGGCTTGCGGCGTATCAAGGGAGCCGGTCTGCTCAAAAGCGGGCTGGCTATCGCTCGCGGCTGTTTGCTCAACGGGTGCACCGCACGAGGTGCAGAACTTGGCATCATCTGCAAGAAGCTTGCCGCACGAGGCGCAATACCGAGACATTGCCACTCCTTTCGCCACATTTCAATGCAATACGATGATTATACCCAGCATCCAAAATTCCCCATCATAAGTTGCGGTGAAATAGGGACTGTTTGGCGGTCTCAGAGCTTCAATCAGTCCCTATTTCACCGCAACTTTGGAAAGGCGCCTTTAGCCATTGGGGACGCGCCGAGCACTGGGGTATCATGGCTTGGTTGATATATCTGCATTTACGCGCCTTGTAGGAAGGGGCTGCGCCCATGGCTTTTGAGCCCGCTCAACATAGCTTCATTACGCTCGAGGGCGTCGATGGCGCCGGCAAGTCCACGCAGACGCGCCTGCTTGCCCGCGCGCTTGACCTTGCCGGTTACCAGGTCGTGGCCCTGCGCGAGCCGGGTGGCACCGCCATCAGCGAGAAGATTCGTGCCCTACTGCTCGATTCCGCCAACACGGCAATGGGCGATACTTGCGAGCTGTTGCTCTACGAGGCCGCGCGCGCCCAGCTAGTGCACGAGGTTATCGCGCCTGCCCTCGCGGCCGGCAAGGTGGTCCTGTGCGATCGCTTCTACGATTCCACGACCTGCTACCAGGCGTTTGCCGACGGCCTCGATCGCCAGATGGTACGCGACGCCAACAACCTGGCCGTCGCGGGAACACACCCGGTGCTCACGCTCGTCTACCACATCACGCCCGAGCAGGCGGCGCTGCGCATGGCTGCCCGTGGCGCGGCCGACCGCATGGAGGCAAAGGGCATAGCCTTCCAGGAGCGCGTCTATCAGGGTTTTTGTGCCATTGCCGCCGAGGAGCCAGACCGCGTAAAGCTCATCGACGCCACTGCGCCGATCGAGGATGTCTTCGCGCAGACGGTCGAGCAGGTTCGCGCGTACGGCCTCGATATCCCGCAGGATGCCGTCGTCGCCGCGCTTGCCCAGGAGGCCGAGTAGCATGGCCCCTGCGCAGACAAGCTTGCTCGCCAAACTCGATACCCAAGAACGCGTGCGCGACTTTTTGACCAATGCCGTCGCCAGCGGTCGTGCATCGCACGCCTACCTGTTTTTGGGCGCTCCCGGCGCGGGCAAGCTCGACGCCGCGTGGGCGCTCGCCCAAGCCTTCCTGTGCGAGCAGGATGGCTGTGGCTCATGCGATAGCTGCGTGCGCGTCGCCCGCCATACGCACCCCGACGTGCACTATTACACGCCCGAGAGCGCCACGGGTTACCTCATTGCCCAGACCCGCGAGCTGCTCGATGACGTGCCTCTGGCGCCCATTCGCGCCAAGGCCAAGGTCTACATCATCGACCGTGCCGAGCAACTGCGCGCCAACACCGCCAACGCGCTGCTCAAAACGCTCGAGGAGCCGCCCGAGGGCGTTATGTTCATCTTGCTGGGCACCTCGGCCGACGTGATGCTGCCCACTATCGTGAGCCGCTGCCAGTGCGTGCCGTTTCGGCTGGTATCGCCCGCCGCCGCCGCGCAGGCCGTGAGCCGCGCCACCGGTCAGGACCCTGCGCGTTGCCGCATGGCGGTCGCCGTGGCGGGAAGCCCCACACGCGGCATCGAGTTTCTTAAGAGCGCCGAGCGCCAGGACGCCCGCCGTCAGATGGTCCGTGCCATCGACTCGCTCATTGCCGCCGACGAGGCCGACGTGCTCAGCCGCGCCAAGTCACTCATCGTCGCCGTCAAGGCGCCGCTCGCCGAGGTCAAGTCCACGCAGGAAAAGGTGCTCGAGCAAAATGCCGACTACCTGTCGCGTGGAGCATTGAAGCAGCTTGAGGACCGCAACAAGCGCGAACTCAACGCGCGCGAGCGTTCGGGTATCATGGAAGCGCTGGCGAGCGCGCGGACGCTCATGCGCGACGTGCTGCTGACGCTTCAGGATGAGGCGGCCGACGTCGTGAACGAGGATGTGCGCGACACGATCGGTCGGCTTGCCGCCGCGACCAATGTTGCGGGTGCCACCCAGGTGCTCGAGGCGGTCGCAACCGCCGAGCGCAACATCGCCAGAAACGTTACTCCCCAGCTGGCCATCGAGGTCATGCTGTTCGATATCAGGAAGGCACTGAAATGCCGTTAGTCGTACCCGTTAAGTTTACCTACGCCTCGCGCGACCTGTGGTTCGACCCGCAGGATCTGGATATCCTCGAGGCCGATTATGCTATCTGCTCCACCGAGCGCGGAACCGAGATCGGCTTGGTCACGGCCGATCCCTTCGAGGTGCCGCAGGACGAGATCGGCCAGCCGCTCAAGCCCGTGCTGCGCGTGGCGAGCGACATCGACCTGCAGCTTGCCGATGATCTGGCCATCCAAGGCGACGAGGCCATGGTCGATTTCCGTCGCCTGGTCAAGGAGCTCGACCTCGAGATGAAGCCGGTCGGCGTCGAGTACCTGTTTGGCGGCGAGAAGGCCGTGTTCTACTTTGCGGCCGAGGAGCGCGTCGATTTTCGTCAGCTCGTCAAGGATCTGTCCTCGACGCTGCACATTCGCGTCGACATGCGCCAGATCGGCGTGCGCGACGAGACTCGCCTGGTGGGCGGCTATGCCCAGTGCGGCCAGGAGCTCTGCTGCACGCGCTTTGGCGGACAGTTTGAGCCCGTCTCGATCCGCATGGCAAAAGAGCAGGACCTGCCGCTCAATTCCTCCAAGATCAGCGGCGTTTGCGGCCGCCTGATGTGCTGCCTGCGTTACGAGTTCGAGGCGTATAAGGACTTTAAGAGCCGCGCGCCCAAAAAGAAGACGCTGATCGATACGCCGCTTGGCAAGGCGCGCATCCAGGAATATGACACCCCGCGTGAACAGCTGGTGTTGCGCCTGGAGAACGGCAAGGTCTTTAAGGTCAACCTGGCCGATATGACCTGCTCGGAGGGCTGCAAAAAGAAGGCCGCCGAGCAGGGCTGCAACTGCCGCCCCGACTGTGTGACGCGCGATGTGCTCGAGCGTATCGAGTCGCCCGAGATGCGCCTGGCGCTTATGGAGCTCGACCGCGAGAACGGCGTCGACGTGGGCGATGGCCTGTCGAGCGCCGACCGTCTGGCCGGTACATCGATGCCCAAGCGCCGTCGTCGCGATGCGGACGCCGATGCCCGTGCCGGTCAGAGCCAGGGCGAGGGCCGTGGCCGCGGAAAAGGCCGCGGTAAGGCCGAGACACCCGAGGCCGAGGGGGCGGCCGATGGCCGTCGCCGTCGCAAGCGCGCGGGCTCGGGCGATGCTACCGAGGTTGCAGCCGCGGGCAAGAACGCCTCTCGCGAGCGCGAGGTTCAGCAGCCCCAGCAGCAGAATCGCGGCGGCGGCATGAACCCCACACGTCGCCGCCGCCGTCATCTGTCGAGCGAGGAGCGCGAGGACGCCTTCCGCGCCGCAGCTGCTCGCGAGGCCGGTGCCGCTTCCAAGGGCGCCTCGGCCTCCGATGCGCCTGTCGACAAGAGCGGCAAGTCACGTGGCGAGGAGGAGCGCGCGCCGCGCCCGCGCCGTCGCCATTCCTCGGGCGCGCAACAGAAGCCCTCAGTGCCCTCCGTGGCCGATCAGGTCTCGGATGGCGAGGTCAAGGTCACGCGCCGTCGTCCCGGGGATGGCGGGGGAGCGGCTGCCAAGGCTTCGCGTGGCGCCGCTCGCGACGAGCGCGAGCCGCGCGAGAATCGCGGTGGCGAGGGCTCGGCCGACCAGGGTCAAAAGCGCCGTCGCCGTCGTCGTTCCCGCAAGCCGCGCCAGGATGGTGGCGAGGGCTCGACCCCGTCTTCGTCCGCACCACAACCGCCCGCCGGCGAATAACGCCCGCGAGCGGATTTAACCCGCCTTGCCCCGAGCGCATCGGGGTATCATAGCGCCGAATCAACAACCCTCCCTGCGATCGAGCGTAGGGAGGGTTGTGTCTTGAAGAGCCATCTGAACATATTGAGCCGTCTGCAGGGTGCCGGCGCCCTGCCGTTTGCGGACGAATTGCTACCGTTTGCCGAGCGGGCGGCGCACGAGGCGCTTGAGGCGTTGTCGCCAACACGATGTGCCGGCTGCGAGCGCGCCGGTACGCTTATTTGCCAAGACTGCCTGGCTGCGCTCACGCTCATCGACCCACGTCATAGCTGCACCCGATGCGGCGCCCCGTTTGGGGATTTGCTGTGCACTGAGTGTTCGGTCGAGGGCACGTCCTCGGCAATGGCGGAGGCGCTCGACCGCTGCCTGGCGTGCTCCGTCTATGCGCATCCGCTGCCGCGCATCATTAAAGCGTACAAGGACGCGGGCGAGCGACGCCTGGCGCCGTATCTGGCGGAGCTGCTCTACGACACCGCCCTGCATGCCCAGGTCGTAGCGCCCGAACGCTTAGGAGGTGTGCTGTCCGGTGCGGATGCGGTGGTGTTTGTGCCTGCGACGGCGGCAGCGTTTCGGCGGCGTGGCTTTGATCATATGGAGGCCATTGCGCGCCCATTTTGCGAGCTGTCGGGCGTTCCCCTGCTCGATGCCCTCGTCAAGTACGGGCATGGCGACCAGCGCGAACTCGGTCGTGAGGAGCGTCGCGAGCGTGCCCAAGGCATATACGAGACGGTTGAGGACGTGCACGGCCGCCGCCTACTGCTTATCGATGACGTTATCACCACGGGCGCGACCATGGCAGCAGCCTCGGCGGAGCTCAAGCGTGCCGGCGCTGCGGCAGTCGATGGCCTTGCTATCGCACGTGTTTGGTAGGGGTGGTTTTGTGGCAGTGAAGATTGAGCGGCGCAACGAGCCGACAGGCGAACAGCTAGCGGCTTCCGTAATCCTAACAGGCGCCTCGGCGCTGCGCATGATGCGCGCCGAGCGCCGGCAGATGGGCTACATCAGCTGGAGGGACCTCAGTCCCGATGAAGAGTGCCGTGTGCTGCGCGCGTCGTCGCCCTCGATCGAGGACATCTATCTTCCCGACTTGGTGCGGATTGGGGCCGCAAGCGGCGAGGTGCAAGAAGATCTTTGCTTGCTGGTGGGATCTGCGGCGCAGCGCCGCCGCATGCCTGGCGTGGGCTGGTCCGTATGCTCTGGGTTGCCCGCCGGCTCGATTCTAGAGGTGGAACCAAGGGTGTACAGTCTATCTCCCGAGGCCCTTTGTGTTGCCGTCGCCCGCGAGGTCGGCTGTATCCAGGCATTTGCCCTGGCCCAGGAGCTGTGCTCTAAGATTTCACTGAGCGATCGCAGGAAGTATCTGCCTCCCTACACTTCGCCCGTTGCGAACAAACTTGCAAAGGACAAGGACCAACCGGCAGACGTGGGCTACTTTGAAGTCGAGCCGGTGCTGACGCCCGATCGCCTTGCAGATTACCTTACGGCATGCAAGGGGAATGTGGCCAAACAGCTGCTGCGCCTGTGCCCCTACCTGTCAGAAAACCTGCGCTCGCCCATGGAGTGCATCATGCTCGCTCTGTTTTCGCTTCCGTTTTCCTATGGCGGATTTGCCTGCGGTCCCTTTAAGACCGACTACAAGATCGAGTTCGATGACCGCGCGCAGGCAATCTCGGGGATGCCGCATGCAGTTTGCGATGCGTATCAAGAGGCAGCCCGGTTTGACCTGGAATACAACGGTGAGCTGGGCCATTCCTCCCGGAGGGGACGTATCCATGATGAAAAACGCAACACGGGCTTGATTACTATGGGAATCGAGGTCGCGACGGTCAATAACGAGATGCTCTGCGACATGGAGGCAATGGAGGCGCTCGCATGGCGTATGCACCAGCGTATGCGAAAGCGGTACCGGAATCGTGTCGATGCCCGCAGGAAAAAGCAAGAGGCGCTGCTTAACACGCTGCGGGCGTGTTTTGGGCTTAAGCCGGTCTAATTCACGTCGAAAATAGGGGGTTAATCATATGCCCTGGCCAAAATATGGCAAATATGAGTACTGTCACTAAATCAGTAACAGCAAAATCAAGGAATTTAGGACTCGGAGGCGTCATAAAGTAAGAAGATAATAAACAAATGTAGAATAACTAAGCATCAGGTTGGCGACACTGAGCGCAAAATCTGTCCGAGAGGCTAAAACTGCCTGTTACTAAATTGGTGACAGTACTCATATTTGCCATTTTTTGGCCACAGCACCCTAGGAAGGGTGCCCCGGAGCTCCCCATAGGGGAGCTCCGGGCTTCACAGGGGCACGAATAGCCCACTCCGACCTGCGAAATCTGTACTCGCGATGCGAATGACGCCCCTAACCTTAAACTTTAGCTTGAACTTAGCTATAATGCGCTACGTTCCTACCAGGCTGTGGTTGCGGACGGACGAAATGCCCGTCCTAGTCCAAGACAGACGCGGTCAAAGGGATCCACGTAAGCGACCGCGTGCGCGCGGCGCGATCATGGCGCGTCCTAGATGTAAGCCGCACCGTCCGTTCTACTTTCTTTGGGGCAATACCGCCTCGCGGGCGAGCGGGCCAGTCGTGAGGGTGGCTGCGGCCTCCCGAGCAAACACCCCGGTGCGCAAGTGTGGGGTCAAATACCAGGTCAGCTGGTGGGAACAACCCGATATTCCGCGCAACGCACGGATCGTATACGACACAGAAGGCAGGGTAGTGGACATGGTGAGGGGCAGCTTGATGCACGCGGCTCGGTTAGGTGCTGGGACCGCAGCGGTCATTGCCGTTTTGGGCCTGAGCGGATGCGCGTTCAACCCGCTGTCTACGTTCACGACTCCCACGATCGACCAGATCGAGTACGAGACCGTCACGCCGGCGGTGTCGGACGATGCCCTGGTCACTCCCGGAACCCTGACGGTCGCCCTCGATACTTCCGATGCGCCGCAGGCAATGCAGGGCGCCGACGGCGAGCTTACGGGGTATGCAGTCGATGCTGCCCGCGCCCTCGCAAGCCGCATGGGCCTTAAGGTCGCCTTTGTCGATGCGTCCTCGGCAGGTTCCGCGCTCGGCGACAAAAAGGCTGATATCTTTATCGGCGAGATCAACTCCACGGACGGGGACGTTAGCTCGCTCGGCACCTGCCTGTACGATGCCGCTTCCGTGTTCGGTAAAACCAGCGATGGTGGGTCGCTAAGCGTTTCCACCGATACCCTTAACACGTCTACTCTGGGTGTCCAGATGTCCTCGGCCTCGCAGGAGGCGCTTGCTAAGCAGAGCATCACCGCCAACCAAAAGACCTACTCCAACATCAACGAGTGCTTTGAGGCGCTCGAGTCTGGCGAGGTCGACTATGTGATCTGCGACTCCACAGCCGGCGGCTATCTTGCACGCCTGATGAGCGAGGTCTCCTATGTCGGTGCGCTCGAGGCGCCCTCGACGCTTGGTGTTGCGGGCCTCTCGTCCAATGACGAACTGTGCCGTGCCGTGAGTGATGCCCTCGACGACATCACGGTCGACGGCACGCTCGAGGCGGTTCACTGCGTCTGGTACGGCCAGATTCCCTACGACCTCACCACTAAGACGGTTTCGGGCGCTAACGTGCAGCCGGGCGACTCTGAGTCCAGTGAGACCACGTCCTCCGGCAGCGAGTCCTCCGATTCCAACAATGAGACCGCATCCTCCGAGGACAAATCGTCCAGCCAGGAAGGCACCATCACTGACGACGACATTAACAAACTTAATAGCTAGTTATTGCTAGGGGTGGTGTCTCCTATACGTTGGGAAGGACACCTCTTCACGGTTTCAACACGCACTGCCGGGTTTCCCCAATAGGGGAGCCCGGCTTTTTTATCCCTATAAAACCAGCAGGTCAAAGCCAATTTTCGGGACCAAATACAAAGTCGCCGACGCCCTCCCATAGCGCACTTTGCCACAGAAAAGTGCGAGACTTCGGTATGCGGTATTAAGCAATCGTTATTCGGGTCTTTAGGAATCCGCGTGATTAAATGCACGGCAATGGGTACATAGCCAGTACAGTAAGTCCCCGAGGCAGATTGGAGCCACGTATGGATATCAAGGTTTCTGGACGCAAGACGACGGTAACCGATGCTCTGCGTGCGCATGTGGATGAGAAGATCGGCGAGGCGCTCAAGGTTTTCGATATCGAGCCCATGACAGTCGACGTCGTGCTTCGTTATGAGAAGAACCCCTCGAACCCCAACCCGGCAATCGTCGAGGTCACGGTTCGTGCCCGCGGCTCTGTGATTCGCGTTGCCGAGCACGGCGCAGATATGTATGCCGCCATCGACCTCTCCGCCGATAAGGTTACCCGCCAGCTGCGCAAGTTCAAGACTAAGGTCGTGGACAACCGCCAGGGTGGTGCCAGCGCCGCGGATGTCGCACCGGTCGAGCGCGTCGAGGATCTGGCCGACCTGCTGCTGCCCGAGGAGGAAGACGACCTGCTCGTCCGCGAGAAGGTTATCGACGTCACTCCGATGACTGAGGAGCAGGCGCTGGTGCAGACCGATCTGCTCGGTCACGACTTCTACGTGTTCGAGAACGCGACGACCGGCCTTATCAATGTGGTGTATCACCGTAAGAATGGTGGATATGGCATCATCAAGCCCCGCATCGAAACACTTGACGAGTAAAATACGTTAACTTGCATGAGTTAACGGCTGGCGGCCATCCCATGCGGGTGGCCGCCTTTTTACGTAAGGAGTCGCTTTGATGGACAAGGCCGCATCCGCCGGTCATTCGGACCGTTGCCGCATCGTCGTCGATACCTGCTGCGACTTTAGCCCCGAGGTCGCCGCGAACCTCGATGTCGATATCCTGGGTTTCCCCTTCATTATCGATGGCGAGGAGCGTACGGACGACATCTGGTCGAGCATGAGCCCTAAGGAGTTCTACGACCGCATGCGCGCCGGTGCCCGCGTGTCCACCTCGGCTGTGTCGCTCGGTCGCTATATCGAGTTCTTTACCGAGTGCGCCAAAGAGGGCACGCCCACGGTCTACCTGTGCTTTACCTCGGCGCTGTCGTCGAGCTACAACTCCGCGTGCCAGGCGGCAGATGCCGTGCGCGCCGAGTATCCCAACTTTGAGCTCTACGTGGTCGACAACGCTCTGCCCTGCGCGACCGGCGCGCTCTTGGCGCTCGAGGCCGTGCGCCAGCGTTCGGCGGGACTGACCGCCAAGCAGCTGGTCGACTGGGTAAACGAGGCTAAGACCTATGTCCACGGTTACTTTACGCTCGAGAGCTTCGACGCACTGGCTGCTGGCGGCCGCATTCCGCCCGCGGCGGCGCAGCTCACGGCAAAACTCGACGTCAAGCCCGAGCTTTCCTACGACCTTGCCGGCTCGCTGTCGCTGATCGGCGTCAACCGCGGCCGCAAGAAGGCGCTCAAGTCCATCCTCAAGTCGTTCCGCGAGAACTATGTGCCCGATCGCACCATGCCCATCGCCATTATGACGGCCGATGCCGAAAAGGACGGCGACTGGCTCGAAGCCGCCATCCGCAAGGAGGAGGGTTGCGCCGACGTCACGATCATTCGCAGCTCCGTCGGTCCTACCATCGGCTCGCACGTGGGCCCCGGCATGGTGGCCTGCGCGTTTTGGGGTAAGAACCGCGCCGACAAGGCGTCGCTTTCCGACCGCATCGCCCGCCGCGTGCGCGGTCAGTAGGCAAGTAACGCGGCCGTAATCGATCCCAACTCACAGCCCAAACGCTGGCACCGAGTATTCAACCTGGTAATAACACCCAACCCAAAAGGAAAGGCTTCATGGCAAACAAGCTCTCTGTCGCATTCATCGGCACCGGAATCATGGGTGCCCCCATCGCCGGCCACATCCTGGATGCCGGCTATCCCGTCACGGTCAACAACCGTACCAAGTCCAAGGCCGTCGCGCTTATCGAGCGCGGTGCCGTTTGGGCCGATACGCCGGCAGATGCCGTGGCGAACGCCGACGTCGTCTTTACCATGGTGGGTTATCCCTCCGAGGTCGAGGAGCTCTACCTGGCGGGCGACGGCCTGCTCGCGTGCACTAAGCCCGGCGCGGTCCTGATCGACCTCACCACAAGCTCGCCCGAGCTGGCGCGCGACATTGCCGAGGCCGCCCAGGTTTCCGGCCGCATGGCGTTTGACTGCCCCGTCACCGGCGGCGAGTCGGGCGCTATCGCCGGTACGCTCACGGCTATCGTGGGCGCTACCGAGAACGACATCGCGCCGGTCCGCGACATCCTTGCCACCTTTGCGGCCAACATCTGCTGCTTCGACGGCGCCGGCAAGGGCCAGGCTGCCAAGCTCGCCAACCAGGTGTCGCTGGGCGCCTGCATGGTCGGCATGGCAGACGCCATGGCATTTGCCGAGCTGAGCGGCCTTGACCTGGAGAAGACCCGCCAGATGATCCTGGGCGGTACCGGCAAGTCCGGCGCCATGGAGAGCCTGGCTCCCAAGGCGCTTGACGGCGACTACAAGCCCGGCTTTATGGTCGAGCACTTCATTAAGGACCTGCGCTTGGCGCTCGCTTACGCCGATGACCGCGAGCTCGCGCTGCCCGGTGCCGACGTCGCTTTTACGCTCTACGACATGCTCGACGCCATCGGTGGCGCCAAGCTGGGCACCCAGGCCATCACGGTTCTCTACAAGGAGGAGGCCGACGCCATCGCCGCCGGTCTGGACTGGTCGCAGTATCGCCCCGAGGAGCATGGCGCTCACGAGGAAGGTTGCGGTTGCGGCGAGCACGGCGAGGACCATGAGTGCGGCTGTGGCCATCACCATGGCGAGGACCACGAGTGCTGCGGCGGCCACGGCCATGACGACGGCCACGAGTGCTGCTGCGGCCACCATCACGGGGAGTAGCGCCCATGAGCTGGACGTTCGTGGTGCTTGCGCTGGTACTCTTTCTCTTTGCGATCTACATCGGCTTTCTGTGCGGCCAGTGGGCGTGCGAAAAGCGTGTCATCACCAAGCGCGACTACTGGATTGCCAACTTTGCAGGAGCGGCGGCGGTCGTCCTACTGACCTGGGTGTTCTCGCTGTTCCCGCTGGTGCAGTTTGCGCCGATCGGCTGGCTCGGCGGCTTTATCGCCGGCCTTAAGATGAGCTTTGGCGAGTCCGTCGGTCCATGGCGCAAGCACGACGAGGTTTTTAACGTCAACAAGGCTCATCGCGCCGCCGCCGACGCGGGCGACGCCGAGGAGCGCCGCCGTGCACGTCGCAATGGCGCGGCCGACCGGCAGCTCATCTCGGTCACCGATGACAGCAAGGGTGCTGGCAAGCACGCCAAGAAATAAAAAGAAGAGGTAACTATGGCAGAAAACAAAGACGAACAGCTCACCGACGAGGAGCTGGCACAGCTCCAGCTGGCAGAGGAGAACGAGAACGCCGTCGACCGTCTGGTCCAGGAGCTCGGCTGCCCCACGCGCCGCATCCGCCAGTTTGCCGCCCGCGTGCTGCACCTGCTTGCCGAGCGCGATCCGCAGCGCGTCGTGCCCTGCGTGCCCGCGTTGATCGAGGCGCTCGACCGCCCCGAGGCGCAGACCCGCTGGGAGGCCCTCGATGCTCTGACGGCGCTCGCCACCACCTGCCCCGAGCAGCTGGGCGATGCCTTTGAGGGCGCCGAGACCGCACTGTTCGACGAGATCTCCTCCACGCTGCGCTATGCCGCCTTCCGCCTGCTGTGCGTGTGGGGTGCCACGAGCGTCGAGCGTTCGCGCGAGGCTTGGCCCATCCTGGACGAGGCCATCCAGTGCTACCACGGCGACCTTGAGTATCGCGACATGCTCGGTTGCCTGTACGAGTTTTGCCAGGGCGAGATCGACGCCGAGGTTGCCGAGAAGCTTGCGCTGCGCCTTAAGTTCGATGCCGAGAACGGTAAGGGCAGCTATCTTAAGGCCCGTTCGAGCGAGATTTGCGAAATGCTTGTTAAACGTTTTGGCCTGGATCTCTCCAAAAAGAAGAAGCGTGCTAGCGTAAAAAAATCTGACGACGCCGAAGACGAGGAGTAACAGATTATGGCGCACGATGTAGTCCTGATTCCCGGTGACGGTATCGGTCCCGAGATTACGCAGGCCATGCGCCGCGTGGTCGAGGCCACCGGTGTCCAGATCAACTGGAACGTCCAGGAGGCCGGTGCCGGCGTCATGGACGAGTTTGGCACGCCGCTGCCCCAACATGTGCTCGATGCGGTCGCCGAGACCAAGGTTGCCATCAAGGGCCCCATCACCACGCCGGTCGGCACGGGCTTCCGCAGCGTTAACGTCGCCCTGCGCAAGCACTTCGACCTGTACGCCTGCGTGCGCCCCTGCCTGTCGCAGCCGGGCGACGGCTCGCGCTTCCGCGACGTCGACCTGGTCATCGTGCGCGAGAACACCGAGGACCTCTACGCCGGCATCGAGTTCGATGAGGGCGCTGCCGAGGTCGAGGAGCTCTCGCAGCTTGTCGAGCGTTCGGGCCAAAAGACCTTCGCCGCCGATTCCGCGATCTCGATCAAGCCGATCTCCATCGCCAAGAGCCGCCGCATTGTGGAGTATGCCTTTGAGTATGCCCGCCGCTGCGGCCGCAAAAAAGTGACGGCCGTGCATAAGGCCAACATCATGAAGGCGACCGACGGCTTGTTCCTGCGCGTAGCGCGCGAGGTGGCCTCCAACTATCCCGATATCGAGTTCAACGACAAGATCGTCGACGCCACCTGCATGGGCCTGGTCCAGAACCCCAACGACTTCGATGTCTTGGTGCTGCCCAACCTGTACGGCGACATCGTGAGCGACCTGTGCGCCGGCCTGGTTGGTGGCCTGGGTATGGCTCCGGGTTCCAACATCGGTGCCGATTGCGCCATCTTTGAGGCAACGCACGGCTCCGCGCCCGATATCGCCGGTCAGGATATCGCCAACCCCACGGCCGAGATCCTCTCTGCTGCGATGATGCTCGATCACCTGGGCGAGAACGATGCTGCCAATCGCATTCGTGCCGCCGTCTCCGCCACGCTCGACGAGGGCGAGCAGGTTACCGGTGACGTGCGTCGTGCCCAGACCGGCTCCGTTGAGGGCGCTGTGGGCACGCAGGCCTTTGCCGATGCCGTTATCGCGCACCTGGCCTAAGGTATGCACGCTGCAAACGCCTAAATAGTACTTAAGTGTTTGCGTATAACCTAAGAATCAATACGCCCGGCGCCTCGTCGGGCGTATTCTATTGGGGACTATGTTTCCTAACAAGGAGTAATTGATATGGGTCTGATTCAAAAGAAGGACGAGAAGGACGAGATCGACGGCATCCAGATCATCGAGCGCGGCGAAGGCCCCGACGGTGACGAGGACGAGAAGATCGATCTGGTCGCCGGTACGTCTGCCGAGCACATTGCCGCCGGCACGACGGCCGAGGAGGAGGACGCCCGACTGGAGGCTCAGATTGCCGCAGATGCCGCTGACGAGAACCTCATGCCCGAGGAGCAGGACGAGGACGACGACTCCGACGTGGACGACCACGCTTGCAAGCACAAGAAGACGATGATTGCCATCTTTGTGGTCGCCGTCGTGATCGCTGCCGTGGTCGGCTTCTTTATCGGCAACGGTGGTTTTGGCGGCAAGGGCGTCGGCTCGGCGACCCTGACCGAGGACCAGCTCGATTCGACCGTGGCAAGCTATAGCTACAACGGCAAGAAGAGCGACATCACCGCGCGTGAGGCCATCGAGAGCCAGTACAGCCTCGACACCGTCAAGGATAGCGATGGCAACTACACCGCTCCTTCTGCTGACGTCATCCTGTCCTACGTGCGCAACCAGATTCTGCTGGACGCTGCCGAGGACGAGGGCGTTACCGTTTCTTCCAAGGAAATGAAGCAGTACGCCGAGGATTCCATCGGCACCTCCGACTACAAGACCATGGCCACGCAGTACGGCGTGTCCAAGGACCAGGCCAAGCAGATCGTCCGTCAGTCCGCGACGCTGCAGAAGCTCTACAAGAAGAAGGTGGGCGATAGCTCCGCAAGCATGCCGACCGCCCCGACCGAGCCTGCTGACGGCAACGAGGAGACCGCGAGCAAGGACTACGCCGACTACATCATCAACCTTGCCGGCGATGAGTGGGATAGCGAGAAGGGCACCTGGAAGGACGCCGATGGCACCTACGCCAAGGCATTCGCCGACGATGCCTTTACGGCCGATAGCGCGACCTATAAGCAGGCAATGACCGCCTATTACACCGCTTACCAGCAGTATTCTTCGCAGGCTTCGAGCGCCAGCTCCAAGTGGACCGAGTACGCCAACAGCCTGTACGCCAAGGCCAACATCAGCATTTACGGCCTGTTTGCGTAAGATCTGCCTGAGCTTACCGATCGCGTAGCCGAACTATCTGAATAAGCCCGCTAGAACGATATCCGTTCTAGCGGGCTCATTACGTCGGAGGTACCGGTAGTTAAATAATCTCAATTAATCTTTAAGTCCAAAGAGGTTATCGGCTTCATCGTCAGGCATATATTCCAGTACATCGCCCGGTTGGCAGTCGAGTGCCCGGCATATCGCGTCAAGAGTTGAAAAGCGCACGGCAGAAACCTTGCCCGTCTTGATGCGCGACATATTGACCTGGGAGATGCCCACGCGTTCCGCAAGCTCTTTGGATGAGATCTTGCGTTCGGCGAGCATGCGGTCGAGCCGCAGAATAATCATGGATTCCCCCTAGAGCAACTCGTCATCTTGTATTTGCAGGATACACCCGTACTGGAAGACGCTGGCAATCAGGCTAATAATCAGGCCTGCAAAGACCATAGAGAGGTCGAGGTGCTGGCCGCCAAGCGCATCCGTAAAGTTGCCGCCAAATCCTGAGAGTATCAGCCCCGTGACTATGGCACCAAGAAGCTTCACAGCAACGCCGCCAATAAGGAACAAATGTCCTACTTGACGTAGTATGCGGATGCATTCGAGGTCAAAGGGCCTGCCCGCCTTTTCAATGGCGGAGAAAAACCTGTATGCGCTTAGCACAATGGCAAGCGCAAGGCATGTCATCATGGCGCTCCCTATGGCAGTATGACCGTCGTGCGCGACAAGTATAAGAGGGGTCTGTTCATTGGCGCCGACGAGAGCGAGAGATGGCCCTTCGCCGGCATTAAGCTCTACGGATTGGAGGCAGAACCCTTGGGAGAGGCTAGGCAATATGAGTAGAAGCTCGATTGCAATGACTGCGAGAAGTCCCAGAGCGAGCGCTACGGCGGTGCAGATTGTGGCCCATTTGCAGATGTGAGCGAGCTTCCTCAGATCGGCTATTGCCTGTTCGCGGTTGATGGATTCATTCGATTTGGATACGTTCCAGCGGATCATAGCTCCTCCAACCAATGTCTAGGATGATATTTAAATCTTATAACATACTTAATGATAAACGATAAACAATTACAGATTAGAGTAAGTTATGTTTGTAAGACGAATAGCGAGAGCTTATGGCATATTTAGGGAGTGAGAGTTTGGCACGTGGGGGATGGACGAGTATTGAAATTTCCCGCAACCGCGCAAGTGCTTCATCGGGTCTCCCTAATTCATATGGAAAAGGAGCTGCAAACGATTGGAAATAACCGCTGAGCGGTCGAAAACTACCGTTCACCGATAATTTCTAAACTGGTTCTAACTGGTATTAAGTCAAAAAGACCAATTCACAAATCTTCACAATGACCTGCATTTTTTCTACATGCCTTTTTTGGCCACCCTGCGTTGTTTAGACACAGAAAAGGTTCCGATCTTTCGTCAAAGTATTTCGAAACGGTTTCAAAACCGCAGGTAGAAGTGTTAACGAGCGGTAAACGGTCGATTTATCGCCGTGAGCGGTGCAAAAACGTTTTACTGCGTGAATCAGCGAAAGCGACCTCTTCTGTGATGATATAGTGACAACAACACGTCACGTGGTTACTACCAGTTGAGAGACCACTGGTCTTCAAAGAACGCTTTCCAAGAAGCTTTAAGGGCACTCGCCCGCTGGCTTCCGAACATCATCGGACTCAGATCGTACACACCTTCGGAAGGGAAATTTGAATGGTTGGCTT
>DXZZ01000020.1:0-7452 GCA_019419425.1 Collinsella sp.
AGCTAAGTGAGTAGACTTTTTGCGATATCGCGAGCACATGGCTTTTGCGCAAGGGCTCTACCTGCGGTTTTAGTTTTCGCTATGCGGGCTGTGCTTGGCTATTGCTAAATAGTCTACTCACTTAGGTTTGAGGACCGTTCGCTGGCGCTTATTTGCGCTTGTTTGCCGATGCCACGACCATCAGAAGCCCCTAGGACTCCTGCGGTAAGCGCTTCTTGCCCTTGCGGGCGCGGTTTCTAAAGTTCTCGACGGCCTCTTCCATACCCAGAGGTACATAGGTGAGCTCATCGAGGTTTTCGGGCAGGTAGCAGGCAAGGCTTTGCTCCTGCACGCGGCCCGCCGCGAGCTGTTCATCGCTGGGCTGCGCGCCGGGTGTGGCGCAAATGCCGTAGACGACGGCACCCATCTCGCGCGTGCGGCACTCGTACTCGGTCTCGGGATGCTTGGGATGGTCGCGGCGGACGTCGTCACTTACCCAAAGCGTGTCGTAGCCGGCCGCGGCAAACTGCCCCAGGGCGTAGTCGCGCAGTGGCTTACTGTCGGTGCGCAGCGTGACGGTAGCGCCGGCTGCAAAGAGCGGACGGTAGAGCATCAGGTGGTCGACATGGACGAGTCGTTTTTTGGCGTACTTGGCCTTGGGCTGCGGCGTGGGAAAGTTGATGGTTATGGCGTCGAGCTCGCCTGCGGCAAACAGCTGCGGCAACGTTGCGGCGTCTCGGGGCAGGACGAGTGCGTTGGATAGCTCCTGCTCGCAGATTTTCTGTGCGGCATAGGCGATGCAGATGGGCTCCTGGTCCATACCGATAAAGAGGGTGTTTGGCTCGTGCGCCGCACGCTCTACAAGGTACGTTCCCTTGCCACAGCCAAGATCCAGGTGAAGGTGTTCGAAGGGCTTGCTGCCAACTGGCGCGCAAGCCTCGCGCCAATCTCCGGCATAGGCCTCGGGGTTCGTCTCGATTGCATCGGCGTAGCGCCCCAGGCGCTCTTCGAGCACAAAGTTCTTAGGCGTGCGAACGTGGACGGCTCCCATGAGGCTCCTTGGTCATAAGTATGGAACGCATGGCTGCACGTTCCGGTGATGGGTTAGAAGGGGGGCGATTTGCCCAAAAGATGCGGTGCGGCTCAGCGACGAGTCGCTGACGCCTATAGACGCTTGAGAATCACATAACGGTTGAGCTCGCCGCTACGGCCGTCGGCATGGAAGCGCTCAAGCTCGCGCACGGGGACCTCGCCGCTCTTGTAGAACGTACGGACGCCGCGCACCAGGTCGGTGATCTGCTGATCGTCAAAGTGATGGCAATAGCGGTAGGCGTGGCGGTCGTTTTGCCAGCCAATGAGGTGGTCGCCGGCTTCAAACTGCGCGGAATCGTAACCTTCAAACGGCGGGGTAAGCTCGGCGCGGGCTTCGGCGCGAACGGCCTTGCGCGCCATGCGCTCGTCATTCATAAACTCCCAAAAGCTGATGGCGATGATGCCGCCCGGGCGCGTCTGGCGCACCAGGGTGTCGAGCACGCGTACGCGGTACTCGCACGACGGCACGTGGTGCATAAAGCCAAAGCAGACCGAGATATCGGCGAGCGGGGCGTCGAAAAGCACGTCGGGCGTCTCGGCGGGATTGAGCCTCATGAGGGCGTCGAGCACGTCGAGTTCCTGGAAGTGCAGGTTGGGAATGCGCAGGGCGTGGCCATGTGCATCGATGGCCAGGTCTTGGCACGAGTCGACGCCATAGAACTCGAAGGGGCAGCTGGCATCTGCCGAGGGGTTTGCGCCGTCGACGCCCTTGGCGGCAAGTGCGCCGCCGGCGGCAAAGTTCTCGAATCGCATATTGCCGCAGGCGAGATCGAACACGCGGACGGGGTGCTCGATCGTGGCGACGTCGAGCTGTTCGAGCGCGATGTCCATGGTGCGCACCCAGCCGGGCCACGGGGCCTGGCGTGTATCGGAAAAGGAGGCGGAGTGCTCGCGATAGAACGTATTGTTGAGCTGGATGAGCGATGAGGCGAAATCGCGGTTCACGGCGCGGAACTCCCTCCGTTGGCGGTGCGGAATAAACAGTACGACCATACTACCGTTAACGCCGCAACGGGGACAACTGAGCCGCGGGTCATGGCTTTGTTTGGACACATTTCCGCAGCTCATATGTGCCCGCAACCGCCGGTTGTCAAAAATCTCACTAGAATAGGTGGCATGCTTTTGGCGGTGGCGGATAGATTTTTAACTGTGCAAGGCGCCTTAAGAACAAAAACGGTCCGGCGGCACGGCTGGCATCGCATAGGAGGAACCATGAATGTAGAAACTGCTCAGCGGCTCGCCGACCTTCGCCGCAGCAAGGGCTTTAGCCAAGAAGGATTGGCGCGAAAGCTGGGACTGTCACGCCAAGCGGTCAGTAAATGGGAGCGCGCGGAGAGCTCGCCCGATACCGAGAACCTGATTTCGCTCGCCAAGCTCTATGGTGTGAGTCTGGATGAGCTGCTCAATCCGAGCGATGAGATCGAGGACGATATCGAGTTTGAGAACGAGGACCGCGCCCGTCAGCGCGAGGCCGAGGCGGCGGAGCGTGCCCGTACCCACGAGGCGGCGGCACGCGCTACCGAGGCGGCAACGCAGGCAAGTGACGCTGCGGCCAAGGCGGCGCAAGCGGCAAGCTGGAGTGCACAGGCCGCCAATGCCGCTACGGCGCAGGCGACGAGTGGCGGTGCGGTTGGCTCGACTCCGGTGAAGGGCCCGTTCCAGTCGTTCCCGTATTGGGCTGTGTGTTGGCTGCTGTTCTTTTTGCTGATGTTCCCGTTTGGTGCCGGCCCCTTTGCCGCGCTGATCTTCTTTACGATCCCCATCTATCACTGGGTGGCGCGTGCACTCGATGGTGATTGGGCGCGCGGGGATATTCAGGTTGGTTCGGCACCGGTGACGGCTAGGACTCAGGTGCAGGATGCTTCCGCTGCGGTTGATGCTGGCGTGGCTACCGCGACTACCGCTGACCCGATCGCCAAAGAGGGTGATGAATGATGAAGCTCTCGCATGAATCCAAGGTACGCTTGGGCGTTGGCATCGGAGCGTTCGTGCTCATCATCGGACTTGTCTTTGGTATTTCGCGGACTTTGATTCATTTTGATGGCCCGTGGGATCTCGACGATGTTGTACCCGGCTTGTCTGGTATGGACGATATGTTTGACGACGATGATCTCTTGGATAGCGGTAACTATTCCGCTCGGCCTCAGCAGCTTTCGAGCACGACTTTTGATGCCGATGAGTTCCGCTACCTCGATTTCGATATCAATGCGGCTTCGGTGGACGTCAAGGTTGTTGATGGCAACAAGGCTCGCGTTATCGAGCGGGGGCGCGTTGCCGAGGGTATGGATGCCTCCAAGGCCGCGACGCAAAACATCGCATCTGTCGAGGACTCGACGCTCAAGGTTTCCCAGTTTGGAAGTGATGACGGTAAGGCAATCGATCGCTCAGTTACGATCGAGCTGCCGCGCCGTGTTGCCGAACATCTGAAGGGAGTCAACGCGCACGTGGGCTCGGGTGATCTGCAGATTGCCGGTGTCATCTGTGATGGTTTCGACCTTTTCCTGGGTGCGGGAGATGTAGAGTTTACGGGCAGCGTGACTGATGCGCTCAGCGCTGAGGTCGGTTCGGGCGATGTGACGTTCGAGCTCTACCAGGCCCCCGCGAAGTCGATGGACGTAAGCGTGGACTCGGGCGATGTGGAGATAACGGTTCCGAACTCTACGGGCTTTACGGCGAGCCTCACCGTGGGCAGCGGTGACTTTGAGAGCGGTTTCCTTCCGCTTGGCTACGATGGCGAGACCATATTGAATCTTGAATTCGACAACGGTGATAAGTCTGCCACGTATCGTTTTGAGGTTGGTTCGGGTGACATGTCGTTTGATCCGGAGTGACATGCGGTTTTCGGAGATCGGTGCATATAGGCATGCTCTTTGATGGAGGCGCCGAAGCCGAGATTGGCTCCGGCGCCTTTGCCTTTACAATGGGGGCATGGAACAGATTATCTTGAACATACTCGAGGCCCTGCGTCGCGGCGAGACCGTGGACGACAAAGCGCTCGTCAAATTGATACATGCCGAGGCGCGCCGTGAGGGTGCCGACAAGCGCGATTTGGCCAAGCGTCGCCTGCTGCCGTTTTACCAGCGGGTGAAACGCGAGGAGCCGGCTCGTTGGACGGCATGGAATGTCGACGCCGAGCTAGAGCGTCAACTGCTGCAGGTGCTACGCATGAAGCCTCGTCGCACGGCTTCGGGCGTGGCGACCATTACCGTCATCACCAAGCCCTGGCCGTGCTCGGGCGATTGCCTGTTTTGCCCCAACGACCTGCGCATGCCCAAGAGCTATCTGCACGCCGAGCCGGCGTGTGCCCGTGCGGAGCAAAACTGCTTTGATCCGTATCTGCAGGTGAGCGCCCGTTTGACGGCGCTTTCGCAGATGGGACATGCGACCGATAAGATCGAGCTCATTGTGCTTGGCGGTACCTGGAGCGACTATCCGGAAGGCTATCAGACATGGTTTATGTCGGAGCTCTTCCGTGCGCTCAATGACGATGCCGTCGCCGGCGTGGCGGCCAACCCCATGTTGGCGCGTCCGGGCATCAGCCGTGCCGAGGCAGGGCGCCTGCTCGATGACGCTCCCGCCGATGCGCTGCCGCCGGTGGTAGCGGAGCGTCGCGAGCGCTATCGGGCCGCCGGCATTGCGACAGACGAGGCCGAGCTCGCTGCCGGCGTTGCCGACGAGCAGGGGCGTGTGGATGCTGCCGTGGGCGGCTATAACCGCGCGGTGCGTCGTCTGTACGGCCAGGGCACGCCGTGGGGCGAGGTCGCCGAGTGGCAGACAGCAACGATGGAGGAGCTCGAGCGCCAGCAGCGCATCAACGAGACGGCGAAGCATCGCGTGGTGGGACTCGTTATCGAGACGCGCCCCGATGCCGTGACGCCACAGGCGCTCACGCTCATTCGTCGTCTGGGCTGCACCAAGATCCAGATGGGCATCCAGAGCCTCGACCAGCACCTGCTCGATATCAACGAGCGCCGTATTTCGGTGGCTCAGGTCGAGCGGGCGTTTTCGTTTGCGCGCCTGTTTGGCTTTAAGATCCACGCGCATTTTATGCTCAACTTGCTTGGCGCTACGCCCGAGGGGGACAAGCGCGACTACGAGCACTTTGTGACCGAGGGCGCCTTTATGCCCGACGAGGTCAAGGTCTACCCGTGCGCGCTCATCGAGGGCTCGCGCCTGGTGGGCTGTTATGAGCGTGGCGAGTGGTGCCCCTATACCGAGGAAGAGCTGCTCGACGTGCTGGCAGATGACATCGTGGTGACGCCGGCGTTCTGCCGCATCAGCCGCATGATTCGCGACTTTAGCTCCGACGACATTATGGTGGGCAACAAGAAGCCCAACCTGCGTCAGCTCGTCGAGAACCGCTTGGCGGCTCGTGGGGAAGGCGCGACGGTGCGCGAGATCCGCTATCGCGAGATCAGCACGGCGGGTGCCGACCTGAACGAGTTGGCCCTTGACGAGGAAGTGGCGTACGAGACGCCGGTGACGCACGAGCGCTTTTTGCAGTGGGTGACGCCGCAGGGCAAGATCGCGGGTTTTTTGCGCCTGTCCCTGCCCGATCGCGCCTTTGTCACCGCACATGCGGACGAGTTGCCGACCAGGCCGGAGGAAGCGATGATTCGCGAGGTGCACGTCTATGGTATGGCGGCACGTGTGGGTGATCAGGGCCAGGCGGCTCAGCATCACGGTCTGGGGCGTCTGCTCGTGGAGCGTGCGTGCCAGATTGCTCGGGACGCGGGCTATGCGCGCATCAACGTGATCAGCGCGATTGGCACACGCGAGTACTATCGCCATTTGGGTTTCTACGACCACGGACTCTATCTGCAAAAGGAGCTCTAGATGAACAAGCCGAGTGTTTCTGCTGGCGTCGTTGCCGGCGTTGCTCTGGGAGCCGCGGCGCTTGGTGCGGCCGCCGTCGCTGTTCGTGCTGCCTGTCTGCAGGTTGCGCGAACCCGCAATGGGTTGGCGCGTGTGAAGCGCGTGCACGATGAGGGCGGTAACGAAGTCCGCGTGTTGGTGCAAGGCGGCGTCTACCAAAGTGCAAGCTACGTTGGCGAGCGTTGGGCGGAACCCGTCTTTGCGTACTATCGTGCGTTTGACGACGTGTTTGAGGCCGAGGGCGCAATGCATGACGCTTATGGTCACGGTATCGACCGCATGCTTATGCTGGGCGGCGGCGGGTTTGCCTATCCTAAGTTCGCTCTGATGTCGCACGAGGGCTTGCGCATGGACGTCATCGAGTATGACGGAGAGATTACGCGCCTGGCGCGCCGTTGGTTCTACCTGGACGAGCTGGAGCGCGCGGTGGGCGACCGCTTGCGGGTGATTACCGCTGAGGCTCGCTCGTATCTGGGTGTGACGAGCGTGGGGCATCGTCGCTACGACGTCGTTGTGAGCGATTGCTTTGGCGGTGCCGAGCCCGTGCGCGAGCTGGCGACCGTTGAGGCGCTGCGTCTGGCGCGGGGCAGCTTGACCCCGGGCGGCATCTACGTTGCCAATATCGTGAGCGCAAACGAGGGGAGCGACGTGACGTTCCTGCGCGACTGCGCTGCCACGGCACTCGAGGTATTCGCCCATGTCTGGGTGGTCCCATGTGGCGATGCGAAGTTCGGCGGCGAGGAAAACTACCTGCTCATCGCCAGCGACGGCGACTACGCCTTTGCCGAAGCCGTGCCCTTCGACACCGACTTCCTCGGCACCGTCCTTCACGACAAGTAAGTCTCCCCGTCCCAAAATAGACTGGTCTTAGGCGTGGTCGCGCCAGCCGAGAACGCGCTGCTTCATGCCCTCTATGTCGAGCACGCCTTCGGCAAAGCCCTTGCGCACGAGCTCTTCGGGAACGAACTCATCGTAACGATCAAAGTAAGGCACCTCGCCGGGATAGACGAGCTCGATGGGATCGAAGTCCTTCTCGGCCTCGGCGGCGAGAACCTCAAAGAACGTCTCCTCGTCGGCCTTCATCTTAAACTGCATAAAGTACGGGCGTGAAGGGTCGAGTCCGCGAAGGCCCAGCTCAGCGGCGCATTTGATTTTAAGCATGCGCTCGAGTGCTAGGAAGGCGTAGCTGCCCAACCAGGGGAAGAGCACCCAGGTGTCGCCACCCAGGTTGATGAGCGGCTTGGTTCCCGCCCCCGAAATCTCGGCGGTATGACGAGCCTGCGCCAAGCGGGCCCGTGCGTTACCCATAAGGTACGGATATGTCGCGTGCTCGTTGAGCGCCTTGCGCATGCGCTCGAGTACGTGTGTATTGATGTCACCGGGGCAGTCGCCAAAGTAGGCCGGCACCCGGCCCTTGACCTGCGTGGCAAAGACGGTATGACGCTTCCAGTCCACTTCCTCGACAATCCAGCAGTGTCCGGCGATGGCGATGCGCTCACCGGGCGG
>DXZZ01000020.1:7552-27250 GCA_019419425.1 Collinsella sp.
AAACGGTCGGGCTCGTGCCGGCTCTCGCAGTAGCTGCGCAGCATGGAGCACACGGCCTCTGCCTCCTCGCGCGAGTTGGCAAAGACCAGGCATTTGCGGCCGCGCGTATGCTCAAAGATATAACCCATGCCGGGGTCGGCGTTGTCGGGCGCCGTGTCGGTGGGGTTGAGAAGCGCCTGCTCGGTCGCACGTGGGATGTCGACTTCGCCCTCGGGGGCCGAGGAAGTGCGACGGTCTTTGGGAGCGGCCTTGCCCCGCGCCTGCTCACGACGTTGACGGTGTTCTTCCTGTGTAAGCTGTCCGCTGTGGCACATGTCTTGTCCGGATGCGGGCAGCGCCGCGGGCGCCGCCGTCTCAATACGCTCGCAAGCAAGCACCTCGGCTTCTTGTGGACCTGTGCCTACGAATCCTCGCTGCTGAGCCTGGGGGCCCGAGTTGTAGAAGTGCTCCATGGAGATGCGCCACACGCGGCGCGGTTCCTCAAAGCGGGGGATGATGCAACCGCGTCCCGTTCCCTGTGAGAGAAAGGCGCCCGTGCGCTCGGGGTCGCCGATGGTGGCAGAAAGGCCAATGCGGCGAGGCTGCACGCCGGCCATGCGCGAGAGTCGCTCGATAAGACAGAGCGTCTGACCGCCGCGGTCGCCGCGCATGAGCGAATGAACCTCGTCGATAACCACATAGCGCAGGTCGCAAAACATGCGCGGGATTGCCATGTGCTTATGGATCAGGAGCGCCTCGAGCGATTCGGGCGTAATCTGTAGGATACCGCTCGGCTTTTTGATGAGTTTGGCCTTGTGTGATTGTGAGACATCGCCATGCCAGTGCCAGACGGGGATATCGGCTTCTTCGCACAGGTCGTTGAGGCGGACGAATTGGTCGTTGATGAGCGCCTTGAGGGGGCCAATGTAGAGGGCGCCCACGCTTGCGGGCGGGTTCTCCCAAAACTCGGTCAGGATGGGAAAGAAGGCTGCCTCGGTTTTGCCGGAAGCCGTTGACGCCGTCAGGAGCACATTGTCCTGTGTGTTGAAGATGGCATCTGCCGCCGCAACCTGGATAGAGCGCAAGCTCTCCCAATCGTGGGAGTAGATGAAGCCTTGGATAAACGGGGCGTAGCGGTCAAAGGCGTTCACGGGGCCTCCTTTCAACAACGAATTTCTCAACGCGGCTGGCAACGGCTTGCTGCATTACTGCTTCAACGTTTGCCCAGATAAAACCTGCCAAAATAAACCTGTCCCTTTTTGGTAGGTTAGATGGTGAACTCGGCGAAGTTGCGGTCGCCGCCTGCGGTGCCGGTGTCGCCTGTTGCGGCTGCCGGCGCCAGCGCGTCGCCGCCGACGCTTTGCAGCAGCTCGGCCACGTTGGCGTCGGGGTTTTGGCATAGGATGTCGAGCAACTCGATAAAGTCACGAATGACCTCGCGCGGCGTCAGGTGCGTGTCGGCTCCCACACGACCGAACTCAATCTTGAGGAAGTCAACCAAGTCGTTTTCGGTCAGCGTGGGCGTCCAGCCAAAGTAGCCGGCGTGAATTTGCATGAGTTTTTCGATCAGCACCAGCAACTCCTCGTAGGTGAGTGGTTGCAGGCGGATGATGGGCGCAAGCATGTCCTTAAGGTCCTCGCGCGCAAAGCGGCCCTGGGCGAGTCGGCTGCGTAGGGCCTCGTAGGAAAACACACCGCGGCGGCGGTCCTCGATGGAGGTCGGCGTGCCACCCATGATCATGCCCAGGTACTGCGCCTTGCCCTGAAGTGTGTCGTTGTACATGGTCAGGATCTTCTCGTAGTTGTACTGGCGCGTGATGGCGTTGGGAATCTTATACAGATTCACGAGCTCGTCGATGAGCACCAGCATGCCCTTGTAGCCGCTGCAAACCAAAAAACGCGCGATGAGTTTGACGTAGTCGTACCAGTCATCGTCGCTGATGATGGTTGAGGACCCCAGTTCGGCGCGAGCCTCGCTCTTGGTGCGGTATTCGCCGCGGATCCATTTGGTCACGCGGCTCATGGCCTCTTCGTCGCCCTCGGATACGGCCGTGCGATAGCGGCGAAGCATGCGGGTGAAGTCGAAGCCGTGGACCATCTCCTCGAGCGGGGTCAGTTGGGCATTGACGACCGACTCGTCGACGTTGGCACACGAGGCGACCCAGCGATCCAGAATAAGGTTGAGCGCACCGCCCTCGGGGCGCGTCTTGGTCGATATATTGCGGATGAGCTCGCGGTAGGTGGCAAGGCCCTGCCCCTGACCGCCCTGCAGGCGTCGCTCGGGCGACAAGTCGGCATCGGCGACGACGAATCCCTCGCCCATGGCGTGCGTGCGGATGGTCTGGAGCAAAAAGCTCTTACCGGCGCCGTAGCGACCGACTAAAAAGCGGAAGCTCGCGCCGCCATCGGCGATGAGACTTAAATCGGTGAGCAGGGCGCGGATCTCGACCTCGCGCCCTACGGTGATGTAAGGAAGGCCGATGCGCGGGACCACGCCGCCCTTGAGCGAGTTGAGAATGACGGCAGCGACGCGCTTGGGCACGCGGGGTGCTGCGGATGCGGTATCACTCATGGTCTAGGTATCCTCTCACGTCTGCTTCGTAGTCCTCGATAATCTGCGGCCCTGCCGCGCCGAATTCGATAACGGTGTCTCCCACCAGGTCAAAGAGCGCCTCGTTGATGGTATCGACAAGCATGTCCTCACTCTTGCCCGACTGCGCCACCGCCGATGCCGTCTGCGCTGCGTTTTGCTCGAGTAGTGCTCGAAGATAGGCGTCTGCGGCGGGATCGAGTGCGGACGCGGTGTCAGCGGACGTGGGTGCTGGTGCGAGGAGCGGGGCCACGACGCCAAACTGCTCGGTGGAGATGGTCGGCTCGCTAGCCTCGTCCTGCTGCATGGTCGTCGCGACTGGTTCGGCGATCGTGCCGGCCACGGGCTTGGCTTCCCGTCGTTCGGCAACTGTCACCTCGGCATCCGCAAGCGTGCCGTCCTCGCGTTCCTCGTCGATCAAAAGCGCTTCGCGCGTTTGTGCGGCAGCGCTCCGAATGTGCCCCAGCTGGCTCAAATCGATATCGATCTTGACGGGCTGGTGTGCGGCGTCCCACGAAAGCCATGCCACAATCTCGTCATCGATAATCTTGGCCAGATATTTGGGGACCTTTTCTTCCTTAAGGGGATGGGCGGGGTCCAGCGCCAGGCGCAGGCGTTGGTCGCAGGCGCGCATCATTTCACCGAGCTTGCTGCTCTTTTGCCTGCTACCGTGAATCCGCATGCATTCCCAAAAACCGTTTTGGCAACGGTAGATATGGATGGGGTCCAGACGGTATTCGCAGTCCTCGTGGCGCTCGGGCGCAAAGAATACGGCCGAGGCAAACATGGTGTAGGGCATGGCCGTCTCCTCCCCAAATAAACTTGCCACGATGCCGGTCTTTCGGTGCGTGTCATAGTAGCGCGCCATGCGGACATACACGGCGCACGCCACGTGGCGCAGATCACGGTGGTGGCTGCGGTCGAGCCGCGAGCTACTTAGGTTGTACGTGGAGAGGGCGTTGATGGCGGCCATGAGTCGCTCCTCGCGCACCTCATCGGGCGGAAGGGGGAGCGTGGGCTCGGAGGTTTTGCGACGCTTAGGGGTCTGGCCGGACGGTGCCGGTACAAGGTCTCGTGCCGCGCGCCGCAGTTCGATAAGGGCGTTATCGAACATGACGGTTTTAGAGTCGCGAAGCAGCTTGGGGTCGAGCCCGTGGAACACGGCGTAATCTTGCAGCCACACGCGCGCAAACCGGTCGATGCCGGGCTCGAAGGCGCGATAGACATCCCAAAAAGCCTTGATCTTGTTAAAACCATCGAGTGGATTATCTACGCCAATGCCGCAGATCAGCTCATAGAGATACAGAAAGGCAAAGGACGTAGACGTTTCCTCGACGGTTCCGCGGCGCACTTGGGCACGCCAGGTAAAGTAGCCGCGCAGTTGCCGGTCGCTCATGGCGTTGTAGGTGGGAAAGTACGACTTAAAGGTGCCGTTGTAGGGACAGTCGTCCTCAAAGTCGGCCATCAGCAGGCCCTGGCGGTAAAAAAGCTCGGCTTCCGAAAGCCAGCGGCCCGCACCGCCCTTGGGGTCATCCTGCCAGCGCGATATCTCGCGCATTTTACGGTACTGGTCGGGGAGGAAATTCTGCATCTGTCGGCCGGTTTTGAGAATCGGCTCGTCTGCGTAGGTTTCGTTTGAGAAGCGGGCGGACTGATGGGTCCGGGCCTCGGCCATAATGCGCTCGATGAGCATCTTGATGTCCTGGTCGGCCACCGCTCCTCCTCTCGAACGCAGCTACGGTGACCTCATATCATAGCACAGCATCAAACAGATGTTCGAGATACCGCTGCGTTGCTAGATTTAGAACAGGAGGGCGTATATGACGGCGATGACGACGGAGGGAAGCATATTGGCCGTGCGGAAGGTCTGAGGACGGATGAGGTTGACGCCGACACAGAAGATGAGCATGGAACCTACGAGCGAAAGGCTGTTGAGGGCAGCTGTGGTCATGATGGGGGAGAGCGCGCCGGCAAACAACGTGATCGTCCCCTGGAACACGGCGACGGGCAGGGCGGAGAAGATGCAGCCGCGGCCAAGCGAGGCCGTCATGGTGCAGACGATGATGCAGTCCAGTGCGCCCTTGAGGGCAAGCGTTGACCAGTCGCCGAGCAGGCCGTCCTGGATCGATCCCACAATGGCCATGGCGCCGATGCACACGGTGAGTGAAGTCGAGACAAAAGCGTTGGTGAACTCGTTATCGCCCTCACTGCCAGTCTTGCGCTTGAGCCATTCGCCAAGGTTCTCGATGGCGGCCTCCAAGTTGATGGCCTCGCCGATGAGCGAACCGAGCGCAAATGAGACGATGAGCATGGTGGTACCGGTGGTCGCTAGCGCCTTTCCATCGATGATGAGCATCTTTTGCATGGTGCCGCCCAGGCCGATAAACAGGACGCACAGCCCCGATGCTTTCATGAGCGTGTCTTGGATGCGCGGTGTAATGAAGCGGCCGCCCGCTAATCCCAAAAGACCGCCCGCAACTAAAAGCGCAACGTTGATGATTGTTCCCAAGCCCGGCATGAGCCCTCCTGTATTGATGCCAACGTGGCAATCGTAGCAGAACGAAATGCGAGGCACATCGCGACTCATCTAATACGTTATATAAGTGGTATTAGGAATGATGCGCGGCATTTAAGCCTCAGGTGGTTGTCGGGACATAGGGATAGTAGTCAAAGCGCAGTGTCATAAGCCGCTGTGGGGATTCAATAGCCGCGGCGATGATATTGGCATCGCGGGCACGATCAAACCCTTCGAGTTCGATCTGATACGAGACGTCTTGCATAATGTCCAGACGTCGCCAGGCTAGAAGTGTGTCGCCATCGAATTCCAAGGTCTTGCTTCCGTCTGGGGCAACGGCGTATAGACGCAGTTTAGCGGTGGTTGCAGGGTCGACAACCGTGACCTTTTTAATTTCGTTTCGAGTATTCTTGGCGCCCAACAAGGTGAGCAGTGTTGGGGCCACGACCTCGCCCGATGGCAAAAAGACGACTTCGATGGATTCGGGAAATGCGATGATGGCCGACTTGCGGACGGGCTGATTGGCGGCGGCAACTTCGATGTTTGCAGCATCGATGACCTCTGTGTGGTCGAGGGCGGCAAGCACGCAGCAGTTGCCTTCATCGATCTCCTGAGGATCAGCAAGCCCCAGACTGTCCGCGAGCTCGGGATCGTTTGGATCGGCAGCGGGCTCATTCGGTGCTTCGAAAGAAGCCGGGACGCTGTTTGTCGGCGACGGCGTGTCGCCCGCACCTGCTTCTTTGTCCGCGCTTTCTTCTTGTATGGTTGCGTTGATGGGTTCGTCGTTTGAGGGGAGCGTCTTGGCGTTAAGCGCGGAGGGGAGAATTCCGATGGCTCCGGATCCGTTCCACTCCATTTCGAGAAGCGCCGGGTCGGCAAGAATGCGTTGCCTGCTTTGCGCGTGGGCATCGATTTCAATAGGGCCTGCCTCTGTCCCTCGTGTAAGGCTGAGTGATCCGGCTGGCTTCTCGAAATGAGCGTCTGTGTCTTTGGTGCTGACGGCGTAGAACAGCAGGGATGCTTCTCCCGCCGCGATGGCATCGGTGCCGGCTTTGGTCAGCCGCAACGATGCCGTGAATGAGAGGGTGGGCTGCGTGTCGTCTGCATTCGCGGCGGCGCAGCCCAGACATATACCGCCTCCTTTCTCGAAAAACGCACCGTCGAAGGCGACCTTCGCTCCGTTCGCCGAGTCATCGACCGAAGCGATGTCGATGCGCAGCTCTAAATTGCATGAATCGCCATCTGCATCGAGCACAACCGAGCGCCACGTGCAGACAGCGCACCCCGCCTGGGAGCCGTTTGCCTTGTTCGAACGATTGATATCCACGACTATCGAGCCATCCGTATTACGACGAAGGCATCCCGAGGTTGAGATTGCTGCCTGTGCGATCGAGAAACGCTTGCACGCAATGGCGCTCGACGGATTTGGTGCGGAGCTTAGGGCTGATGGTAAGGAGCCTGCCATGACGGGAGTCGCCCAAGCGGCGACAGGCGTTCCGGTTGCGAGCGCGCCGCAGAGTGCGACGACGGGCAAAAGGTTCTTCGATGCCATGGGGTCTCCTTAGCTAGTTTAGTGCGGCCTGTCCGTGTTTCGTTTCTGGCTGCGTTTGATGTGCAGACCGAGGCCGGCGGTTCCCGTGCCTGCTGCCGTGGCGCCTGTTGCCAAGAGCCATCGTCTGTCGTCTGTCTGTGCCAACGGTTCCTCGCGGTTGCCGCGGTCGAGCTCCGAGAGGTCGACCGTCACTTGCGTGGCGGCCTGCGCCTGTTCTTGCTGGGCAAAGGCCATGGCTGGCGCAAACGCTAGGATACTGATGGCGGCGGCCAGGGCGACGGCCTTATGCCGTGTGCGCACCGGGCTCGACCGTCCAGGTGATCGTTGCAACCTGATCGCCTTCGCCGGTTACGTGGAAGATGTCGCGCGTGACGCGGGCGACGTTTCCGCTTGTCTTGAGCTTAATTTTGTCCGTGCCGCCGGCAATGCCCTGGTAGCCCATGTCGAAGGCTGCATTCTTGGAAAGATCGAGGCCCGTCCCCTGCATTGCGGCGCTGGCGTTCTGGAGTGCGCCGTCGGGGCCGACCTTAAAGTCGATGGAGTTCTGCGCGGTTCCGGCCTTGGCGTCGGCGGCAATGGTCCAGGTGTTCATGGCGTCGATCTTCATGTTGGTGACATGGATGCCGTAGGCCGAATGATTGTCGATGGTGGTCGCGTCTTCTGAGGGGCCCTGAAGCGTGCCGTCGGCTTTGGCGACGAAGGGAATAACCGTCGGAACTTTGAACTCAACGTTGTCGATCTCGGTCCTGACCATTACTTTCGTGGTTCCAGCGCGCCCGGCTGCCAGAGCTGGCGTCGGGGCGACGCCCATTGCGAGCGCGAGCGCGAGCCCTGCGCCCACGACGAGCGCTCTGGCTCCGTTCATGTTCCTGGTGATGTCCATGGTCGTTCCTTTCTATTCGCCGCGGGCCGTCCCCGCGATGATTGGACGAATGCTGGTGAATTGCGTGCGGTGTCGCGTCGGCCGAAAAAGCTAGTTCTCGGCTTGCTCAACCCGTACCTTGACACGTGTCGGATTGCCGTGGCTGTCGAGGGTCTTGGCATCGAGTGCCTGGATCTCGATGTATGCCTCGCCTTCTTTGATGTCGCCGGCGGGGCACGTCTCGATTGTCTTGCCGGTCTCGACCACACCGGATTCGTACATGGTCTCGTCGTTTTGGATGACGCGGAATCGCTGGGGAAATTTATTGTCTTGGACGTTTTGCACGTTGACGCGCAGCTTGCCGTCCTCCTGTAGCTGAGCGACCGGCGCGACCGAAATCGTCATCATGTTGTCGCGGACGATGGCATCGAGCTCATCTTGGATTTCCTGACGCGTTTTGCCCCCGGCCGTCGTGACTGAGGCGCCCGCTTCGGGCACGGGCTGCGACTGCCAGGCGTATAGCCCTACGGCGATGAGGGCGCAGGCGATAGCCAGGCAGACAACGACGAGTTTCTTGCGACGCCCCAGTCCTGCGAGGCGGGGCGGCTTCTTCGCACTCATGCGGCGTCCTTGGTGGTGTAGACACGTGCGAACGTGGACGGGTCCGCTCCAAAGAGCATGTGAAGCATCAGGCGGCGCGAGTAGATGAGCTCGTCAAAGTCGTGAGGGAGCTCGATGTCGTGGATACGCGCGATGTGGTGGGCGAGCGCCGAGAACGACTCGGGGTCGCAGATAACATCGGTGGTGACGTGGTAGACCGCCGTATCGGGGAACGCCTCTTCGTCGAAAGGCAGGAGATAGGGATCGTCGTCGACCTCGATGGCGACGCCGTACTGGGGCCAGTAATATGCCATGGGAGCCTCCCTGCTTCTGGGGCCAAAACTTCTATCGGTTTTGGCCGTCGACGCCGACCGTATCAGCCGCTACTTGACCAATTTCTGACCAAATGCTTGACGGATTGACATCTCCGCAGGTAAAAGGTGGAATAATTACTTCAACTTTTTTCGAGCGACAATCGAGCGGTCGGCGACGGCGGGGCGATATGTGTCAAAAGCATCGTCTGCCGAGGAAGCCTTGCCGTTCGCCGAATTGCACAAACGTAAAAATCGCCAATTATGGAGACGGTCTCGAACACGTCGACGAAACGATGCGGTAACATCTCCCTGCAAACACTGTAGTTAGCTAAAGGGGGAGTTCGCGTGTCTGCAACCATTAAACCCTTCACCGATGAGTTCGAAGAGTATGGCCGCGATGAATCTCGTGCATCGGGCGAAGCATCGAGCATCTCGTTTCCGACAACGGAAGACGAGGTCCGTGCCATTTTGGAAACGCTCCATGCCGAGCGTGTCCCGGTAACGGTTCAGGGCGCCCGAACCGGCCTTGCCGCCGGTGCCGTGCCCCACGGTGGGCATATCCTCAATACTTCCCGTATGAATCGCTACTTGGGCCTTCGCCGCGATGAACAAGGCCAATTTCTGCTGCGCGTGGAGCCGGGCGTTGTGCTCTCGGAGCTGCGTAAGCAGCTGAGCAAGAAGGTACTGCCGACCGCTGGTTGGGACCAGGCATCGCTTGAGGCCTACGAGGAGTTCCAAGAGTCCCCCGAGCAGTTCTTTCCCACCGATCCCACCGAGGCATCTGCCTGTCTGGGTGGCATGGCGGCATGCAACGCCTCCGGCGCCCGCAGCTACGCTTACGGCCCCATGCGCCCGCATATCACGGGACTCCACGTCGCGCTGGCTGATGGCGATTTGCTTGAGCTTCAGCGCGGCGAGGCTTTTGCCCAGGGCCGCCACCTGTCGCTCGTGACGGCAGAGGGTCATACATTCGAGCTTGATCTTCCTGACTACACCATGCCCAAGACCAAAAATGCCTCGGGGTATTTTGTTGCGGACGATATGGACGCCATCGATCTTTTTATCGGTGCGTGCGGCACGCTCGGCGTCATTACCGAGCTCGAGATCGCCCTGCAGGCGGCACCTTCGGTCGTATGGGGTGTGAGTTGCTTTTTCGATAGCGAAGACAAGGCCGTGTCCTTTACCGATTCCGTGCGTCCCGTGCTGTCCCATGCCGCCGCTATTGAGTATTTCGATGCTGGCGCCCTGGATATCCTGCGTCGCCAGCGCGAGCAGTCGACAGCGTTTGCCTCGCTGCCGGCGCTCGACGACGAGGCAAAGGTCTGTGTCTACGTGGAGCTCGACTGCGATGACGAGGCGCAGGCGACCGAGGAGCTGTACCGCCTGGGATGGGTGCTGGAGTTTGCGGGCGGCCGCGACGATGCGACATGGGTCGCCCGCACCGAAGTCGATCGCGAGTGCCAGCGGTTCTTCCGCCACGCGGTCCCCGAGAGCGTCAATATGCTCATTGACGAGCGTCGCCGCATCGACCCCACCATTACCAAGCTGGGCTCGGACATGTCGGTGCCCAACGCACGCTTGGACGATGTCATCGGCCTTTATCGCCGCACGTTAGCCGAAAGTGGGCTTGAATCTGCTGCCTGGGGGCACATCGGTAACAACCATCTGCATGTGAACATCCTGCCGCGCGACGCGCAGGACTACCGTCGCGGTGGCGAGCTGTTTGCCCAGTGGGCTGCGGAGGTAACGGCTATGGGCGGTGCCGTTTCTGCCGAGCACGGCGTCGGCAAGATCAAGGCGGGCTTCTTAGAGACGATGTACGGTCACGAGGCCATGGTCGAGTCGGCGCGGCTCAAGCTCCAGCTCGATCCCGACGGGCAGCTGGGTCGCGGCAACCTGTTTTCGGAGAAGCTCTTGGATGAGCTCGTCCAGAAAGGGGGCGCGTGAAGATGAGCGATTTCCATATGGTGGTGTGCGTCAAGGCCGTGCCGGGCAGCACCGAGGTCAAGATGGACCCCAAGACCAATACCATCGTGCGCGATGGCAAGCAGGCGGTCATTAATCCCTTTGATGCGAGCGCTTTGGAATGCGCGCTGGCGCTGAAGGACGACTTTATCGGCTTTGGCATGGATGTGCGCGTGACGGTGGTGTCGATGGGCATCCCCGCGACCGAGTCGCTGCTGCGCGACTGCATCGCTCGAGGCGCCGACGACGCGCTGCTGCTGACCGATCGCGCCTTTGCAGGTGCCGATACCCTGGCGACCACCTATGCTCTCAAATGCGGCATCGAGGCACTCGACGAGGACTTCGACCTGCTCATCTGCGGCAAGATGGCGGTGGATGGCGATACGGCCCAGATTGGTCCCGAGCTTGCCGGTGCCTTTGAGATTCCCTGCGTGACCGACGTGAGCTGCGTGCAAAGCGCGGGCTTTACGACGTGTGGCTCGCTGGCGCTCGTTCACGGATGCGATGCCGGCGAGGAGACGGTGTGTCTTGAGATGCCGTGCGCGATGACGACTGCCAAGGAGATTGGCCAGTTGCGTATGCCGAGTATTGCCGGTATTCGCGCGGCGGAGGAGGCGGACGTGCGCGTGGTCAGTGCCGCCGACGTGAACGCCGACCCCGCGCGTTGCGGTCTTGCCGGATCACCGACGCAGGTCGTGCGCTCGTTTGTGCCCGACCGTGACCAAACGTGCGAGGCCGTTGAGGGAACGGCGTCCGAGCAGGCGGTAAAACTTGCCAAGATTATTGAGGGGATGGCATAGATGAGCGGGCTGATTATCGATAGCGAAGCCTGTATCGGCTGCGGTCGCTGCGTTCGCGCCTGCGCCTCGGGCGGCATTGTGGTGGAGGGTGAGCGCCCCAATCGCTGTGCCCGCGTAACCGACGGCTGTATCCTGTGCGGTGGGTGCGTCGACGCCTGCCCCGTCAACGCCATCTCGATTGAGCGCGACGAGGCCGCCGGCGCGGCAGACCTTGACGCATATCGAGACATCTGGATCTTCGTGCAGACTGACGAGCACGATGCCGTTGCATCCGTGGCCTTCGAGCTCATGGGCAAGGGGCGCGAGCTTGCCGATGCCCGCGGCTGCCGTCTGGTGGCACTGGTCGGCATGAGCCCCGAGGGCTCACTCGGGGACCTGGAGCATCTGATTTGCGCCGGTGCGGACGAAGTTCTGGTCTGTCGTGACGAGCGCCTGCGTCAGAACGACGTGGAGGTCTACGCTCGCTTGATCTGCGATTTGGTAGCCGAGCGCAAACCCGAGGCCATCCTATACGGTGCGACCGCTTTTGGCCGCGAACTGGCACCCGGCGTTGCCGTGCGCTTGCAGACGGGCCTTACGGCTGACTGCACCGTACTTTCGATGGATACGGAGACGGGACTGCTGCAACAGACGCGTCCGGCGTTTGGCGGCAACCTGATGGCCACCATCGTCTGCCCCAATCATCGTCCCCAGATGGCAACGGTTCGTCCCGGCATCTTTAAGGCACCCGACTTTGACTACGGCCGTTCCGGTACGATTACCCAGGTATCGCTTGCGGAAGACGCCAAGGCCCGTGTCGAGATCTCGATTCCCGCCGAGGAGTGGGGACAGCAGGCCTCAATTGCCGATGCCGAGCGCCTGGTCGTGGTGGGTCGCGGCATTGGCTCCAAGAAAAACCTGCCGCTGATGCGAAAGCTCGCCGAGGCTCTGGGAGCCGAGCTTGGCTGCACGCGACCTGTCGTGGAGGCCGGCTGGTTGGAGTATCGCCATCAGATTGGCCAGACGGGCGTATCGGTTTCCCCTAAACTTCTCGTGAGTATCGGTGTTTCGGGCGCCATCCAGCATCTTGCCGGTATCGGTGGGGCGGAGTGCATTATCGCCATCAACGAGGACCCGGATGCCCCCATCTTTGGTGCTGCCCAGTACAAGGTTGTCGGCGATGCCATCGAGGTCGTCGAGGAGCTGCTGGCCCAGCTTGAGCGCTAGGCGCGCGCCAGCCAGTCGCGCATCTCGCCCTTCAGGCGCTCCCAGGTCGCTTGCGTGGCGGGATCGGTAAAGGGGCACGTAATGCCAAAGGGCGCGTCGAGCAGGCGGTAGATATCACCCTGCTCGCGCGCCAGCGCGCGGCTTGCTGGATAGACGAGCTCAAACATAAAGCAGATGAGTCCCACCAGGTAGTCTGCGGGCTCGTCGCGTTCGTCGCGTGCAACGCAGCGGTGCTCGTCAAAGGCGGTAAGCGCCGGTGTCGAGAAGCGGCTGGCGAGAAACGTGTTCTCATCCACCTTGAGGATGGTGTCGACGGTGCTGTCGGCGATGGTGCGCATAATGTCGATCTTGTCGCCATCGCGTACGATATCGCAGAAGCACCGTGTTCGCTCGTCGAGTTGTGCCGGCAGGCGAAAGTCACTGTGATAGGCGATGCTCGCGCGGATGAGCTCGTCGTGCTCTTCGGTCTCGATAAAATCTCGGATGTTTGTTGTGACAGGCGCGTCGTCGGGGTTCTCGCCAAAGAGGACCCCGACGCCCAACGCCGCATGGCTCATGCTTTCGGCATCCTTAAACGTATCCCAGCGTCGCAGCTGCTCAAAGCGGCCCATATCGTGTAGCAGGCCGCAAAGCCATGCCAGGTCAATATCTTCTGACGACCAGCCCTGTTCGTGTGCCACGGCATCGCATGCCTCGGCAACGTGGTACGTATGCTCGATTTTGAGCGCGATGCGTGGGTTAGTGGCGTCGTAGGCATCGGTGTAGCTTTTGAAGGCCGCGCGCGCCCGGTCTCGATCGATAGCTGTCATAATGACTTCCTAAAATGTTGTGTCTTTCGATCCGGTGGCAATTGTAGGTGAACTCGGTTGCTGTCGGATGATGATTCTGCCGTATCGCTACATGCGGCTCGGAGACCTTGTCAGGATGAGAAGCGTATGGTGCTCAAAATCGTTAGAACCGTCTGGCCGGTGATGCTTACCTATGTTGCAATAGGCGCGCCGTGCGGAATGATCATGGGGCAGACGGGAATGGAACCCTGGATGGTCTTTGCCCTGAGCAGCACGTTTGTGACGGGCAGCGGCCAGTTTATGATCTGCAACCTGTGGCTGGCGGGCGTGCCTGCAGCATCGATCGTCGCGAGCGTTGCTGCCATCTCCTCGCGCTTTGCGCTTTACTCGGCATCGATCGCGCCGCATCTGACGGGTGCCTCGAAGCGTCAGACGCTGGCTGTTGCCGCGACACTTACCGAGGAGGCATATGGCATCTCGCTTGCCAAGTTGGTTGAAGGGGAGGATTGGGGCCCGCGCGAGTCCTTCGTGCTCAACGTGATTCTCATCGCAACATGGGGCGTTTCGTGTACGATGGGCGCCATCGTAGGCGCCGTTGTCGATGTTCCCACCGCCATTGCAGCCTTTGTCTGCACCTCGCTCTTTATCTGCCTGCTCTTTTCGCAGCGGCTGTCGCGCGGCAACGTTGTCACGGCGGTTTCGGGCGCGGTGTCCGTCGCCGTATGCAAGTTCTTGGGCCTCACGAATATTGCCGTGCCGGCAAGCGTCGTGGCCGGCATTGCCATTGCGTTGGCGTGCGATGCTGTATTTGACGGAAGAGGTGCCCGCGATGCCCGTTAACGAGTTCTTGGTTCTGTGGCTGTCGTCGTGGGCTGCTATCGCGTTCTTTCGCATCGCGCCGGCGCTCGCCTTGCGCGGGCGGACCCTGTCGCCCCGCATTACCGAGGCCCTGGGCTATATCCCGCCCGCCGCCTTTGCCGCGCTGGTCGCCAACGACTTGGTGAGCCCCGGCGCGTTCGACGCGGGACTCTGGCCTGTCTTGGTTCCCTGGATTGCGGCCGCCGGCGTCGTGGTCGTGGCGGTCAAGACAAAATCGATGCTGTGGTGCTGCGTCTCGGGCATCGTACTCTATATTGTCTTGAGCCTTATATAGGGGTGGCGTCGCGGGCGCCGAATCTCGTTCCATCCCAACTCGTCGGATTTTTCACCGAGCTGGTCTATTTCTTCTGGTACCATGGTCAAACTTTACTGTAGCAAAGCGTGACGTGGGCTTTTGTACCCCGTCAGCGGAAATGGGGGTTTCATGGCACAGGAAGCGACCGCCAACGAGCAAAAGAAATTCAAGGTCCCGCGCATCCCGGGCGACATCATGATCTATCCGATGATCGTCGGTCTTTTGCTCAACACCTTCTGCCCGCAGGTTTTTGAGATCGGCGGCTTCTTTACGGCTGCCTGCCGCGGTGGCTCCAATACCATCGTCGCCGCGATCCTGCTGTTTGTGGGCGCCGGCATCAGCATTAAGTCCACGCCGGGTGCCATCAAGACCGGTATCGTCGTGCTGATCCCCAAGCTGGTCGTCGCAGCGGCTCTCGGCCTGGGCGTGGCATATTTCTTTAACGACAACTTCCTGGGTCTGAGCTCCGTGTCTATCATCGGCGGCATCACGTTTTGCAACATGGCGCTCTATACGGGCATCATGGGCGAGTTCGGCGATGAGTCCGAGCAGGGCGCCGTCGGTATCCTGTTCTTTACGGCTGGCCCCGCCGTCACGATGATCATCCTCGGTGTTTCCGGCCTCGCCAACATTCCCATTGGCACCATTATCGGCTCCATCTTGCCACTCGTTATCGGCATGGTTCTGGGCAACCTGTTCCCGTTTATCAAGAACCTGCTGGTTCCCGGTGCCAATCCCGCGATTGCCGTCATCGGATTTCAGCTCGGTGCGTCCATGAGCCTGTCGAGCTTTATCACCGGCGGTATTTCCGGCATCTTGCTGGGCCTTGTCACGCTGTTTGTCGTCGGTCCCATCACCTTTGCGTTCGAGCGTCTGTGCGGCGGCAATGGCAAGGCCGCTGTGGCTTGCTCCACCATTGCCGGCACGGCTATGACCACGCCGGTTGCTCTTGCTGAGGTCGCGCCGCGTTATGCCGAGCTTGCGCCCACCGCGTATGCGCAGATCGCCACCGCCGTCATCATCACGGCCATCATGGCCCCGATTCTGACCGGCTGGGTCGATAAGAAGTTCTGCCACGGCGAAGAGGATCTGTCGGTCGAAGGCGTCGAGGCTATTGAGGAGGCCGTCGCGACCGACATCGACGGCGAGTAATCGTCGACGCGAGTCAATCAAGCCGGCGTGTGCAATTCGCGCCGTATGGGCGCCCGAACGAGAGCTGTCTTGCAGTGGCGTTCGGGCGCTCTGCTATTATTCCCTATACCCCTGCGGAGTAGGGGTGTTTATTGCCCAGGCACGAATCGGGCGATTCTGACCACTTGGATATTGAAGGGATGGCGTCTAGTGGTTAAGGCACTCAAGATTGAGATATTCGTGCTATGCATGATTGTTCTTATCGGGCTTGCCGTGCGAAGTCGTCGCTCCTTGTTCTCGAGTACCCAGCAGCTATTGTTTAGCATGCTTGGCTACACCTCTGCCGCGTACATATTATTCGATATGATCTGGACGCTTTCGGACGGTGTGGACGGCACGTTGGGCATTGCTGCCAACTGGATTTCCAACGCGGTTTCGTTTTCGCTCTTTGCTATCGCGTGTCTCATTTGGTTTATCTATTCCGAGACGGTGCAGGGTTCTCGCCTTTTGACCTCGCGCTATAGGGTGGTGCTTGTAGCGTTGCCTACGGCTCTGGTGGTCGTGCTGGCGTTTACCAGTTACTGGACGCACGCCCTGTTCTATATCGATTCGCAGGGCGTGTATCGTCGCGGTTTTGCCTATATGATCCAGCCCATCGTCAGCTACTGTTACGTTATACATACGTCCCTGCATGCATTTGTGCAATCTCGCGGGGTCGAGAGCCTGCAGACGAAGGCCATCTATCGAACCTTGGCATTTTTCGCCATTCCGGCCCTGGTGGGCGGTACCTTTCAGGTCGTATACTCGGTGCCCGGCCTTTGTGTCGGCATAATGATTAGCATGTTGCTGCTCTACATCATCTACCAGGAGCAGCTCATCTCGACCGACCCGTTGACTGGACTTAACAATCGCAACCGTTTTGAGACCTATATGCTGTCGCTCTTCTCAAATGTGGATCAGGCCGAAGATGTATATCTGCTTATGATGGACGCCGACGGCTTTAAGCAGATTAACGATCGCTATGGGCATGTGGAGGGCGACCACGCTCTTCAGGTCATATCCGCTGCGCTCAAAGAAGTCTGCTCGGCGTCTGGCGGCTTTATCGCACGTTATGGTGGCGATGAGTTCGTGGTGCTCCAAAAGGCAGTGGCGGAACAGGATATCATGCATCTGTGCGCGACAATCAACGATGAGCTCGCGCGCGCCGAGGTTCCGTATCTGTTGCGGATGTCCATCGGCTACGCACGGGTTGGTGATGGCGTCGATACCTGGCAAGACTTGCTTCGTGCTGCCGATGCGGAGCTCTACCGCGTCAAGGCCGAGAAAAAGAAAGCCGGCGTCCAGATACGCTAGAAAAAGGGGCGCACGCTTGCGTGCGTGGTGGCCTTCAGCTCACCGATGTACTCCATTAAACTAAAGTATGTGAATCTCTCTGCTAAATAAGGGCAGTTCGCTAGGCTTTTTTGGGTTTGTTGACGATGATGATGCCGCTGCAGACCAAGAGCAGGGCAACGATGACGGTAACGGGGCTCGTGCCGGCGCCCTCGCCAAGCAGCAGTGCGCTCAGCAGTACGCCAAAGACCGGGTTCATAAACCCAAAGACCGAGACGCGGCTGACGGGGTTGACGGCAAGCAGGCGCGACCACAGCGAGTAGGCGACCGCGGAGATAAGCGCCATGTAGATGATGAGCACGATGGCGGGGACAATCGCCGTGGGGGAGAGCGCGCCACCCATCAAAAAGCCGATGGCGGTGAGGACCAGGCCGCCGACCAAGAACTGCCACCCGGCAAGCAAGACGCCGTCGTGCTTGCGCGAGAAGATGCCGATCAGGCAGGTCGAAAGAGCACCCGAGACAGTGGAGGCTAGGATAAAGCCCTCGCCATCGAGCCTGAAGCCAAAGGTGCCATCTGCGCCCGAGAGGTTGACGAGCGCGACGCCGGCAAAGCCCAGCGCACAGCCAAGCACCTTGGCCGTGTTGAGCTTCTCGGTGTGAAATGCCAGGGCGGCAAAGAGGATTGCGAGGAAGTTGGCGCTGGCCTCGATGATGGAGCTCGACATGGCGCTGGCGCGCGAGAGGCCCAGATAGAAAAAGAAGTACTGCCCGATAGTCTGGAAGAGCGACAAGACAAAGATGGGCTTGATGTCGCGAGCCTGCGGAATGAGGGGGCGGCGTTGGGCCGCACTCATCCCAACGATAACCAGGGCGCCGGCAAGCGTGAAGCGCAAGCCCGCAAAGAGCAGCTGCGAGGCGCTATCGTGCGCCGGGATACCAAAGAGTGCGTAGCCGATCTTGATGCAGGGAAAGGCCGATCCCCAGAGTGCACAGCAAACAAGACAGCCCAGGATGAGTCCGGGCAGGGTGGCGAGATACGGCTTGCGGCTTTCCATGATGTCCTTCCTGCATGCGCGAAGCAAAAAAGAACCCGCCACCGGATGCGTCGGTGGCGGGTGTTGTTACCCGAGGGGATTGTACCCGATGGGAAAGGTTTAAGCGAAGTAGGCCACGCCGCTCTCAAAGATCGGCATGAACTTATCGCCGGGGACATGCTCGGGCACGTTGCGGTACAGGTTGTCGCCGCGACGCTCGGCATGGCCCATCTTGCCCAGGACGCGGCCGTCGGGGCTCGTGATGCCCTCGATGGCAAGTGCGGAGCCGTTGGGGTTGACGGAAAGGTCCATGCTGGGCTTGCCGTCCTCGCCCACGTACTGCGTGGCGACCTGGCCGTTGGCGATCAGCTGGGCGAGCACCTCGTCGTTGGCGACAAAGCGGCCCTCGCCGTGGCTGATGGCGACGGTGTAGGGGTCGTCGAGGTTGCACTGCGACAGCCACGGGGACAGATTGGACGAGATGCGAGTGCGCACCAGACGGCTCTGGTGACGACCGATGGTGTTAAAGGTCAGCGTGGGCGCATCGGGCGTGGCGTCGACGATGTCGCCGTAGGGCACCAGACCGAGCTTGATCAGGGCCTGGAAGCCGTTGCAGATGCCAAGCATCAGGCCGTCGCGGGCCTTGAGCAGGTCGCGGACTGCCTCGGTGACCTCGGGAGCGCGGAAGAACGCCGTGATGAACTTGGCGGAGCCGTCGGGCTCGTCGCCGCCCGAGAAGCCGCCGGGGATCATGACGATCTGGCTCTCGCGGATGCGGCGGGCAAGCTCGTGGGTGCTCTCGGCGACGGCCTCGGGCGTGAGGTTGTTGATCACGAAGGTGTCGGCCTCGGCGCCGGCTGCGCGGAAGGCACGGGCGCTATCGTACTCGCAGTTGTTGCCGGGGAACACGGGGATGATCACGCGCGGGCGGGCGATCTTGGCGCCGCCGTACACGTGGATGTCCTTGGCGCGGAAGTCGATGGTCTCGACCTCGGCGGTCTCGCCGGCGCTGCGGTAGGCGAAGACGCTCTCGATACCGCTCTCCCAGGCCTCCTGGAGCTCAGAGAGCTCGATGACTTCGGAACCGGTGTCGATGACATAGCCCTCGACGGTGGTGCCCAGGGGCTCGACTACAACGCCGTTGGCAACCTCGGGCAGCTCGGCGTCCTCGGCGAGCTCGACGATAAAGCTGCCGTAGAGCGGGGTGAAGAGGCTCTCCACGTCCACATCCTCGGCAAGCTCGATACCGATCTGGTTGCCGACGCACATCTTAAAGAGGCTCTCGGCACCGCAGCCGTAGCCGGGCGTAGAGACGGCCAGGGCGTCGCCGGTGGCGGTGAGCGCCTCGACGGCGTCAAACGCGGCGAGCAGCTGCTGGGCGTCGGGGCGGTAGTCCTCGCCATAGGTGGCGGGGGCGATGCGCACGACGCGGTGCGTCAGGCCCTTGAACTCGGGGGAGACGGCGCGGGCGGCGCGGCCCACGGCCACGGCGAAGCTGATCAGGGTCGGCGGAACGTTGAGCTCGCCGGCCTCGTCCTCAAACGAGCCGCTCATGGAGTCCTTGCCGCCGATGGCGCCGGCACCCAGGTCGACCTGGGCCATAAGGGCGCCCAGGACGGCTGCCATTGGCTTGCCCCAACGCTCGGCCTCGGTGCGCAGGCGCTCGAAGTACTCCTGGAAGGAGAGGTAGGCGCGCTTGTGCTCAAAGCCGGCGGCCACGAGCTTGGCGATGGACTCGACCACGGACAGGTAGGCGCCCGCAAACTGGTCGGCCTCCATCAGGTAGGGGTTGAAGCCCCATGCCATAGCGCTTGCCGTGGTGGTCTCGCCGTCCACGGGGAACTTGGCGACCAT
>DXZZ01000021.1:0-25995 GCA_019419425.1 Collinsella sp.
AAACCATCACAACATTCGATGCTTTTCCCGATTTTGGCAAAAAACGTCGAATGTTGTGATGGTTTGAGGCGAGGTGAGGGGCATGGAGGGACCAAAGCACCGTGCTCGAACGGGTTAGTCCAACTCCTTAAGCCCATGCGCCAGCTGCCAGTACTCGCCGTGCTGGGCGAGCAGCTCTTCGTGCGTGCCGCGCTCGATGATGCGGCCGTGTTCGAGGACCATGATGGCATCAGCGTCGCGGACGGTGGACAGGCGGTGCGCGATCATAAACGTGGTGCGTCCGCGCATGATGCGGTCCATACCGCGCTCGATGAGCTTTTCGGTGCGCGTGTCGATGCTCGAAGTGGCCTCGTCCAAGATGAGCACCGGCGGATCGGCCACGGCAACGCGCGCGATGGCGAGCAGCTGGCGCTGGCCCTGCGACAGGTTGGCGCCATCGGCCGTGACCGGCGTATCGTACCCTCTAGGCAGGCGACGGATAAACGAGTCGGCGCAGGCGGCCTCGGCGGCGGCGCGCACCTCCTCGTCGGTCGCGTTGAGCTTGCCAAAGCGGATGTTCTGCGCAATGGTGCCGCTAAACAGGTGCGTGTCCTGAAGCACAATGCCGAGCGATCCGCGCAGGCTGGCCTTGGCAATGTGCTTGACGTCGATGCCGTCGTACGTGATCTCGCCGTCATCGACCTCGTAAAAACGGTTGATGAGGTTGGTGATGGTCGTCTTTCCGGCGCCCGTCGAGCCCACAAACGCAATCTTTTGCCCCGGCTTGGCAAACAAGTTGAGGTCCGTAAGCACGCGGGTGCCCGGCACGTAGGAAAAGTCCACGGCATGGAAGCGCACGTCGCCGGCAAGCGGAACCAAGCCGCACGTGAGCTCGGTACCATCGGCAGCCACCGCGCGGCCCGACTCATCAACGGCAGCCACGTCATGCAGATGCCCGTAGACGCCCACGCCCTGGCCCTCGGGAATCTTCCACGCCCACGTGGCGTCGCCCGTCTGCACCAGCTCCACGCAGCCCTCGTCCACCTCGGGCTTAAGGTCCATGGCGGCAAACAGGCGCTCGGCGCCGGCCAACGCATTGAGCAAGAAGTTGCCCAGCTGCGTAAACTGGTTGATGGGCATGGCCGCCTGGCGCACAAAGACCAGGTAACTTGCAAGCGCGCCCACGTCGGCGAGCCCCTTGATGCAGAGCATGCCGCCCGCCACGGCGACGATGGCGTAGTTGACGTAGCCAATTACGACGGTCATGGGCACCATGGAGTTGGCATAGCTCACGGCGGCGGTGCCGGTGCGGCGGAGCTCGTCGTTACGGCAGGTGAAGCCGGCGATATTCGCTGCCTCGCGGTTAAAGACCTTGATGACCTTTTGGCCCGAGACCATCTCTTCGATATATCCGTCCAGGTCGCCAAGCGATGCCTGCTGGGCGGCAAAGAAACGCTTAGAGCGCGCGCCCGAGTAGCGCGCATACAGCACAATGGCCGCATCGCACACGAGCGTAATAATCGTGAGCTGCCAGTTAAGGATGATGAGCATGGCCGTAGTGCCCACAACCTGAATGGCGGCCTGAATCACGTTGGCAAAGCTGTTGTTGAGCGCTTCGGAGACGGTGTCGACGTCGTTAGTGAAAAAGCTCATGATGTCGCCCGAGCGCGTGCCGTCAAAATAGCTGAGCGGCAGCTTCTGGATGTGCGCGAACAGGTCGCGGCGAATATCGGACACCACGCGTTGGGCCGCGCGCACCATGATCTGTGAGTAGCCCAGGGCCGAGAGCACACCCGCGGCGTAGATGATCGCCGTCAGGATGACTTGCTTGGCGAGCAGTTCCTCCCCGCCCGTGGCCAAACCGTTAACGATGGGGCGCACCATGTAGGTGCCGGCGAGGCTCGCGATGGCGGCAACGGAGGCGAGCACGCCCACCGCCAGCAGCGAGAACTTGGCATGCCCCATGTAGGAGAGCAGACGGCGCACCGTGCGCTTGAGGTCGGCCGGGCGCGCTTGGGCTGCGGTCTTAGGCATGGCGCTCGTCCCCTTCCAAGGTGGATCCGCTGGGGACGGAGGAAAACGGATCATTCGCGCAGCCATCGTCGCTGCCGTCACCGGCGTCCGCGTTCCCCGCAAACTCCATCTGCGAGGCGTAAATCTCCTGGTAGATGTTGTCACCCGCCAGCAGTTCCTCGTGCGTGCCCACGCCGTGGACACGACCGTCGTCCAACACCACAATGCGATCGGCATCCATGACGCTCGCGATGCGCTGGGCGATGATGAGCACGGTCGTATCGAGAATCCGAGCGATGTGCTCGCGAATCTTAGCGTCGGTCGCCATATCGACCGCGCTGGTGGAGTCATCAAAAATGAGCACGCGCGGATGCTTGAGCAACGTGCGCGCGATGCACAGGCGTTGCTTCTGGCCACCCGAAACACCGGCGCCGCCTTGGCCCAACTCGCCGTCCAGCCCGCCGATGCGATCGAGGAACTCGTCCACGCACGCCGCGCAGCAAGCCGCGAGGAGCTCATCGTCCGACGCCTGCGGATTGCCCCACTGCAGGTTCTCGCGCACGGTGCCCGTGAACAGCACATTCTTTTGCAGCACAATGCCCACGGCGTCGCGCAAGGCGACCAGGTCGTAATCGCGCACGTCGTGTCCGCCCACAAGCACGGCGCCCTCGGTAGCGTCGTACAGGCGCGCAATCAGCTGCACAAGCGAGCTCTTGCCCGAGCCCGTGCCGCCGAGAATGCCCACCGTCGAGCCGTTCTCGATGCGAAGGTCGATATGCTCGAGCACATCCTCGGCTGCATCCGCACGGTATTTAAAGGAAACGTCGCGAAACTCGATACTGCCGCCCGCTGGCACCGCAGTCGCGAGGTCTCCCGCAGGGTTGGTGATAAAGGGCTCCTCATCGAGCACCTCTGCGATACGGCCCACACTCGTGAGAGCGCGCGTGAGCAGCAAAAACACGTTGGAAATCATCATGAGCGAGTTCATGATCAGTAGCACGTAGCTCATAAAGCCCGTGAGCGAGCCCACGCCCAAGCGACCTTCGATGATCATGCGGCCGCCAATCCACAGGATCGAGAGCGCAGCCACATACATCGAGAGCTGGAACACCGGCAGGTTGAGCACGGCGGTGCCGAAGGTCTTGGTCGCCGTGCCGGCGAGCTCGGTATTGACGGTGTCGAACTTGTCGCACTCGTACTCGGCACGCACGTAAGCCTTCACGGCGCGCACGGCGGTAAGGTCCTCTTGCACCACGCCGTTGAGGTGGTCCATCGAGGTCTGGAGTTGGCGGTAGAGCGGGCTCACGCGCACGGTAATGATACCGAGCACGACGGCGAGCATCGGCAGAATTACGGCAAAGACCGCCGCGAGCTCGCGCGAGAGCGCAAAAGCGTAGACGAGGCCCATGACCAGATTTACCGGCCCGCGCACCATGGGGCGGAAGCCGTTACCCACGGCATTTTGAATCACGGTGATGTCGGTGGTCATGCGAGTGACCAGCGAGCTCGTCTCGTATTCATCGAGATTGCCGAAGGCGAGGGTCTGGATCTTGCGGTACTCCGCGGCGCGCAGGTTGGCGCCGAGGCCCACCGCCACACGTGCTGAATAACGCGCATAGCCGAGGCCGAGTACAAGCGACACGGCCGCGCACACCAGCATGAGTGCTCCCTGGAACAGGATATAGCCGGTGTCGCGCGCGGGTGCGCCCACGTCGATGATGTTAGCCATGATTACCGGGATAAAGAGCTCAAGCGCAGTCTCGACGGCGATGAACAGCACGCCAAGGATAAAATCGCGCTTGAATTCGCCGAGATAGGACATCAGCAGCTTGAGATTACGCACCCGTATCATCATCTCCGTCAAACATCATTCGCAAACGCACGTATTATTGCGCGACAGACGACGATGTCAAGTGATGCGAAATCGATTTCTTTAAGGCCAGCGCAGGCACCACACTTGTACGGCTTATGCCTGTATTCGACGGAAATGATTACGAGCGTGACTTTTTCACCCTGCCGCCAACACCAACCTTGACTCTACAATCGTTGTAGGGTTTTCACTACACTGGTACGCAAACAAACCCAGCCAGAAAGCCCCGCCCATGGAACACGACCTCACACGCGGCAATGTCCTCAAGACCATCGCGGTCTTTGCCCTGCCTTATATGCTCTCGTACTTTTTGCAGATGCTCTACGGCATGGCCGACCTGTACATGATGGGACAGTTTAGCGGCGCCGCCGGCATCACCGCCGTGGGCAACGGCGCGCAGACGCTCTATATCATTACCGTGACGCTCGTGGGTCTGGCCATGGGAACGACGGTCATCGTCGGCCACGCCGTGGGCTCGCGCCGCTTCGATCGCGCCGCGACCGCCATCGGCAACACCATCACGCTCTTTATGGGTGTCTCGGTGGTGCTGGCCGCTGTCCTGCTCGCACTGTGTCCGCAGATTGTGGCACTCATTGGCACGCCAGCCGAAGCGGTCGAAGGCACTGCCGCCTACCTGCGTATCTGCTTTATCGGCATTCCCTTTATCGCCGCGTACAATATCCTCTCCGCCATCTTTCGCGGCCTGGGCGATTCGCGCTCGCCCATGTACGTGATCGGCGTGGCGTGCATCATCAACATCGCGCTCGACTTTCTGTTTATCGGCCACATGGGGCTCGGCCCCGTGGGCGCGGCGCTCGGCACGGTCATCGCGCAGACGGCGAGCGTGGCCCTCGCGCTCGTGTGGCTCAAGAGCCGCCGTACGCACATTCACCTCAAGCGCAGCGACCTGCGCCCCCAGCCCGAAGTGCTCGGTAGCATCCTTAAGATCGGCGTGCCCGTGGCTGTGCAGGACGGCTGCATCCAAGTGGCGTTTATGTTTATCACCGTCATCGCCAACCACCGAGGGCTCGTCGACGCCGCCGCCGTGGGCCTGGTCGAGAAGATGATCAGCTTTTTGTTCATTGTGCCGAGTTCCATGGGCGCCACCGTCAGCGCGCTCACGGCGCAAAACGCCGGCGCGGGCAAGGGCGACCGCGCGCGGCAGGTGCTCAAAGACGCCATGACGATCTCGGTGGTGTACGGCTGCCTGATCACGGTGCTGATGTGGCTGGTGGCGCCGACGTTTATCGGCTTTTTTGCCAAGGACGCCGCGGTGGTCACGGCGGGTGCCGGCTATATGCGCAGCTATATATTTGACGCGATCTTTGCCGGCATCCACATTTGCTTTAGCGGCTTTTTCGCTGCGTATGGCAAGAGCTACATCGGCTTTGCGCACAACGTGCTGGCCGTGGTGCTCATTCGCGTGCCCGGTGCATGGCTGCTGTCGAACGCCTATTCCGACACGCTGTTCCCCATGGGCATCGCCTCGCCGTGCGGATCGATTCTGTCGGCGGCCATCTGCGTGATTGCCTTTATCGTGCTCAACCGGCGCGGGGCTTTTGACAAGCTGGTGGCGTAGCGAGGCGACGCATGCCTAGCACCTCTCCCCTGTTTTTACCGAAAGGAGCATTCCTGTGACCGACATGCCAAACGAACACACCGAGGGCCTGCTCCGCATTGGCGAGGTGGCGCGCCTGCTCAATTTGAGCGTGGGCACACTGCGTCATTACGAGCAGATGGGGCTATTGGATCCGGCATATGTCGATCCGGCGAGTGGGTACCGCTACTACGGATCGCGACAGCTCTCCACCCTCAACACCATCGGCAACCTGCGCGTTCTCGACTTGCCGTTGGCGCAGATTCGCGAGTTTGTCACTACGCGCGATATGGATTTGATACAACGGCAACTGACCAAGCAACAGGAGTTAATTAAGCACAGGCGGCGTGAGTTGGAGCGCATGTCGCGCAAGATTGACCAGCGGCTTGCCTTGCTTCATGGCGCTTTGAATGCTGATCTCGACACCATTAGCGAAATCGAGGAACCCGAACTTCGCTGCGCCACGCTGCACGAGCGCGTCAATCCCACCGACGCCTATTCGCTGGGATGGCATATCCGCCAGCTTCAGCAGGGGCAGCACGAAACCTTTGCCTATCTGGGCAATCTGGGTGTGGGCATCGCGCCCGAACGCCTCGCCGCCGGTGACTTTGATGGCTACGACGAGGTCTTTCTGCTGCTCGATGACACCGATGATTACCTGGGCGACGTTGAGACGCGACCTGCCGCGCGCTGCCTGACCATAAGCTTCCGCGGCACGCACGGGCAAGCAGCCCCACGCTACGAGCAACTGCTGAGCTACATGCACGAACACAACCTGACGCCCGCCGGTCCCTCGCGCGAGATTGCCCTGATCGATGACATCATCAGCGACGACCCCGCGACCTACGTGACGCAAATCACGGTACCCGTTGCTCCAACAAAGTAAGAACCGCCCGGAAAGCGGTAAGCTCTCCGGACGATTCTCCTATCTGGTTATCAATGCCTTAAGCCTCCGGCACCTGACCAGTAGCGAGAATCTGCTCGAGCGCATCCTCGTCCAGCACAGGTACGCCCAGCTGCTCGGCTTTGGCGAGCTTGGAGCCTGCTTTGGGGCCAGCAACCAGATAGCTCGTCTTCTTTGACACGCTGCCCGAAACCTTGGCGCCGAGCACCTTGAGCGCCGCGCCCGCCTCGTCGCGGGTGCGGTTGACGAGCGTGCCGGTGAGCACGAAGGTCAGACCCGCAAGCGGCTGTGCGTCGGCGAGCTCACCCGCCACGCCAGCGTCGGCTGCGGCCTGTGCATGCGCGGCTCCCAAGTCGACCTCGAGCGACAGGCCCGCCTGGCGCAGACGCTCCAGCACGGCAAGGTTCTCGGGCACGGCCAGGAACTGCTTGACGCTTGCCGCAATCTTGGGACCGATGCCCTCGCACTCGGCGATGTCCTCTTCGCTCGCCAAGATGAGCTTGTCAATCGATAGGAATCGCTCGGCGATAACCTCGCCCACACTCTTGCCCACGTGGCGGATGCCCAGGGCAAACAGCACGCGACCGAGTGGCTGGCTCTTGGACTTGTTAAGCTCGGCGATGATTTTCTCGGCCGTCTTAAGGCCTACCGGAATGGGGTCGCCCTTCTTGACGCCCTTTTTGCTGTTGGAGCTGGCATAGGTGCGCCCCGTGTCCAGACCGGCGATGTCGTCCACCGTGAGCTGGTAGAAGTCCGCGACATCGTGGATCAGGCCAGCAGCGATCATCTTGTCGACAATCTCATCGCCCAGGCCGTCGACGTCCATGCAGCCGCGGCTCACCCAGTGGAGCAGGCGTTCCTTGAGTTGCGCGGGGCAGTCGATGGACACGCAGCGGTAGGCCACCTCGCCGTCCTCGTGGACCACGGGGCTGCCGCATACGGGGCAGATTTCGGGCATCTGCCAGTCAACGCTGTCGGCCGGGCGCTTGTCGAGCACGGGACCCACGACCTCGGGGATCACGTCGCCCGCCTTGTGCACGATGATGGTGTCACCCTCGCGCACGTTTTTGCGACGGATCTCGTCGATGTTGTGCAGTGTGGCGCGCGCGATGGTGGAGCCGGCGACCGTCACCGGGTCGAACTCGGCGACCGGCGTGAGCACACCGGTGCGGCCCACCTGGATGCGAATCTCGCGCAGGACGGTCTGCTTTTCCTCGGGCGGGAACTTAAAGGCAATGGCCCAGCGCGGTGCGCGGGCGGTGAAGCCCAGGTCGAGCTGCTGAGCGAAGCTGTCGACCTTTACGACCACGCCGTCGATGTCGTAATCCAGGTCACCGCGGTGCTCGAGCGCCTGGGCACAGAACTCGTGGACCTCGGCGGGCGTGGCGCAGCGGGCGACGTTGGGGTTGACGCTAAAGCCGGCGCTACGCAGCCAGTCGAGGAACTCGCGCTGGCTGTGGACGTGCAACGGGTCGGTATCGGCAATGGCATAGATAAAGGTGGCCAAGTCGCGACGCGCCGTGACCTTGGGGTCTTTTTGGCGCAGAGATCCTGCAGCGGCGTTGCGCGGGTTGGCGAAGGGGTCGCGCCCTTCGGCATCGGCCTCGTCGTTTAGACGCACAAAGCTGCCCTTAGGCATGTACACCTCGCCGCGCACCTCGATGGCACGCTCGCGATCGGCACCCATGTGAGCGAGCGCCGGCTCGGACAGGTGCATGGGCACATCCTTGATGGTACGGACGTTGAGCGACACGTCCTCGCCCGTAGTGCCGTCACCGCGCGTGGCGGCGCGCACAAAGGTGCCGCTTTGGTAGGTAAGCGCCACGCCCAGACCGTCGATCTTAAGCTCGCAGGTATAGGTGACGCTGCCAGCACCGAGCGCATCCTCAGTGCGCTGGAGCCACGCGTCGAGCTCGTCCAGGTCCATGGCATCGTCCATGGAATACATGCGTGCCATGTGCGTGACCGGCGTAAACTGCTCGCTCACGTATCCGCCCACACGCTGGGTATAGCTGTCGGGCGTCACCAGGTCGGGATAGGCCGCCTCGATCTGCTGGAGCTCAACGAGCATTTTGTCGAAGGCGGCGTCCGTGATCTCGGGCGCGTCGAGCATGTAATAGCGATAGGCGTGGTAATCGAGCTCGTGGCGCAACTCAGCCGCGCGCGCGGCGGCCTGGGCATGGGCGTCGGCCGGTGCAGCGGTATCCGTGCTCGCGGGCGTTTCGGTATCGATGTCCACGCCGTCACCAAACAGGCTCGATTGCTCCATAGCGGCACTCCTTCGCTCGATTTCAAACGGATACTAGAGTACCACCGGTCGCAACGGGGTCGAATAGCCCTTTCGAACCGCACCGAATCGGCAGCCGCCAGACCGGGGTGGATCGCGCGATCAAACCATGCCCTTGCCATTTCTTAAATGATCCGTTTTCCTCCGTCCCCAACGGATCAATAAGAAAAGAGGGGCTGTCCCACGTTGATGGGACAGCCCTCTCTGGCCTCGATATGTGCGAAACGGCTCGCTAGTAACCCTGGCCGTAGCCCTGACCCTGGCCCTGCTGGCCTAACAGCTCCTCCAGGTACTGGCGCAGCTGCTCGTCGGTGATGCCGCCGTTGCCGGTGTCGGTCGCGCTGTCATCCTGCTGCTGGCTCTGCAGCTCCTCGTCAGAGCCCAGCTCAACCGTGACCTTCTTCTCATCCTTGCCGCGCATGAGCGTAATCTCGACCTTCTCGCCCACCTCGTGGCTGCGCAGCGCAATGATCAGGCCATCGGCACTCGTAATCTCGTCGTCGCCCAGCTTGGTAATGACATCGCCCTCCTGGATGCCGGCCTTGGCGGCGGGACCGTCCTCGACGACGCTCGCCACATAGGCGCCGCTATCGGTGCTCAGCTTGTTGGTACGGGCGTTGAGCGCGTTGACGCTCGAAAGCGTGGCACCCAGGTACGGGTGCACCGGCGTCTTGCCATCGATGATCTGGTCGGCAATGTTCTTGGCATAGTTGACCGGAATGGCAAAGCCCACGCCCGAGCTGGAGCCCGAGTAGCTCTCGATGAGCGAGTTGATACCCACGAGCTCACCGTTGTCGTTGACGAGCGCACCACCGGAGTTGCCCGGGTTGATGGCAGCATCGGTCTGGATCATGTTGGCATAGATGGTGTTACCACTGGTAGAGCTCATGGCCGTAGAGCGATAGAGCGCCGAGACGATGCCCGTGGAGACAGACTGTTCGTTGCCAAACGGCGAGCCGATCGCCATGACCCACTCGCCCACGTTGAGCTTGGAGGAATCACCGATCTCAATCGGCGTGAGCTTGGAAGCATCGGCGTCCTTGAGCTTGATGACGGCCAGATCGCTCGAAGCGTCGTTGCCCACGAACTCGGCCTCGTACGTGGTGCCGTCGTCCATGGTCACCACGTACTGGTCATAGCCATCAACCACGTGGTTGTTGGTGAGGATGTGGCCTTCGGTATCGAGTACCACGCCCGAACCGACGCTGCCCGAACCATCCGACTCGTCGGCAGACTGCGAAAGCGAGCCGTTCTGGCTGCCGCTCGAAGTGGCGGTAATGGAAACCACGGAGGGCAACGCCTTGGCGGAGACCGCCTCGGCCAGCGTGGTGTCCTCGGAGTCGATCGTAATCTTTTGCGTCGATGAACCCGAAGCACCCGCCGTCACGGCATTCTTTCCGCCGCCAATGTTGAGCGTGCCACTCATAATGAGCGCGATGACCAGCAGGGCGCCACAGGCGCAGCCGGCAAGCGCCGTAATAAAAATCGGCAGCTTTTTGGTCTTGGTCTTGACCACCGTATGCTTGTTCACGACCTGTTGGCCGCCCAGCGGCTTGCCGGTCTGCGTGTCGTATGCCTGCACGTAGGGAATGTTGCCGTCGGCAGGCGTCGACTCCACCTGCACGCGCGGCTGCTGCTGAGTCTCGCCGGCATTGCCCGGATCCTGGGGGCGCTGGGAATCGTTCTCGCTCATAGCTGCGATCCTTTCGTCAAATAACCAAAGGCCCGCCAAACATGTGGCGGGCCATCATTGTTCACGTTGAGTTGTACCCCAATATGCGGGCGTACGTGTATGAAAACGCAATCTTTTAGGAAGGCTTAAGTTCTGTTGCGGACCCAAAAGGAATCCACGCATGCGGCAAAGCTACCACAAAGGTGCCTGTCCCCCTTGCGGTGGAAATCTAGTCCTTAAACAGATAGCCCACGCCGCGAACGGTGGTGATGTGCGCCGCAATCTGCGGGCCCACCTTGGAGCGGATGCGTCGGATATGCACGTCGACGGTACGCGTGCCGCCGCAGTACTCAAAGCCCCACACGCGGTGCAGCAGCACCTCGCGACTGTAGGCGCGATTGGGATGCGTGGCCAAAAAGCTCAGCAGCGAGTACTCCATCAGCGTCAGGTCGATAGGCTCATCATCGAGCGTCACCTGGTAGGTAGCCAAGTTAATCTCGAGGTTATCGATGTTGAGCACATCGTCGGCGGTGACGGTCTCCTCCTCGCCCATCAGGCGCTGCGCACGAGCCTTAAGCTCGTTGGGCGTCGCCGTGGGGCATACAAAGTCGGCATGCGCGTGATTGGGCAGGCGCAAGGTACCGAGCGCCTCGTCGTCGACGATCACCAACATGGGAACGCCGCCACGATCATCAAGCCACTTGGCAATCTGATCGATGCGGTCGCTGCGGATGCCATCGGAATCGAGAATCAGCAGGTCAAAGTCGTGCGCCGCAGTCGGCGAATCGGGGGTGGCCAGGCTCACCTCGACACCCAGGGTAGTCGTCAAGCTGCGGGCAAACTCGTGGAAGCGCGTCGTGCGCGCCATGAACAGGGCACTCTTTTCGGACATATCGGCCTCCAAAGAAATGAGCTCAATCGTACTGGAACAAGCCAGCACGATTAGGAGTTCGCCAGGTAGTGCTTGATCTCCCATTCGGTGATCGTGGATTCGAACTTATGCCACTCGTCGCGCTTCTTTTTGAGGAAGAAGCTGTGGATGTGCTCGCCGAGGGCGTCCTTCATAAACTGCGAGTCCTCAAATACGTCGAGCGCCTCTTTGAGCGAGCGCGGCAGCGGCGCGTAGCCGGCCTCGACCATCTGATGGCCGGTGAGCTTGAGCGTCTCGGCCGTGGCCTCGGGCGGGAGCTCCAGCTTGCGCTCGATGCCGTCAAGCCCGGCCGCCAGCGTGACGGCGTTGACCAGGTACGGGTTTGCCATGGGATCGGGGCTGCGAAGCTCGATGCGCGTGGACAGCTGCTTGCCGGGCTTGTAGACCGGGATGCGGATCATGCTTGCGCGGTTGCGCAGGCCCCACGTGGCGTACTGCGGCACGGAGTCGCCGCCCGTGGTGATGCGCTTGTACGAGTTGACGGTGGGGTTGGTGATGGCGCTGATCTCGCGCGCGTGCGCCAAGATGCCAGCCATGTAGTGCTTGGCGACGTCGGAGAGATGGTACTTCTCGTCGCCCTCGCCCCAAAAGACGTTGTTGCCGTCATGGTCGAACAGCGACTGATGCAAAAACATGGCGCTGCCGTCCTCGCCCGCCAACGGCTTGGGCATAAAGGAGGCGTGGCACCCGCTCTCGTAAGCCTGCTGCTTAATGATGAGCTTGGCCGTGGTGATGGCGTCGGACATGCTCAGGGCCTCGGCGTGGCGCAGGCTCATACCGTGCTGCGAGCGACCGGCGGCGTGGAAGGTGTACTCCACGGGCACGGACATCTTCTCCAACGTGAGGACCGTGTTGCGACGCAAGTCGCGAGCAGCATCGCTCACCGAAAGATCGAAGTAGCCCACGTTGTCGAGCGGCTCGGGGGTGTGCTCGTCGGGGAAGTAGTAATACTCCAGCTCGGCACCAACGTTGAGCAGGTAGCCGGCCTTCTCGGCCTTGTGGAACATGCGGCGCAGGGCATCGCGCGGGTCGCCGGCGAAGGGCTTGCGATCGGGAGTGCACACGTCGCAGAACACGCGGGCGACGCCGTTGTGGCTCGGGCGCCACGGCAGAATCTGGAAGGTCGAAGCATCGGGGAATGCGAGCATGTCGGCTTCCTCGGGCGTGGCAAAGCCCTCGATGGCCGAGCCGTCAAAGCCAATGCCCTCCTCAAAAGCAACCTCGAGGTCCTCGGGGCTAATGGCAAAGTTCTTGAGGCGGCCGAGAATGTCGACAAACCACAGACGCACAAAGCGGATATCACGTTGCTCTACAGAGCGGAGTACGTAATCGATGTTCTGCTGGTTCATGTCGCTCCCCTTTCTTTCGGGCGGGTTTCGACTGGTCTATATCGCAGATACTATCGCAGAAAAATGTTTCCGCAGGGTTAAAGCGTATCAAGCGCTCAAAAAACGTGCGCGAACAGGCAGTTGCGAACGAGCGGCTAGCGCGAGGTCGAAGCGCGGTGTTCGATGTGGCCGGGGATCTCGATGCGTTTGGGAGCGAGCTTTGCGGCGTCGCCCACCGTAGTGGTAACGATGTCGATGCGCTCGGACAGGCGCTCGACCACGCGCTCGGCAATGGTGAGGGTGTCCTGCGCGGCCGTGGTCACACCGCCAAAGAGCACGTGGTTCCAGGGGTAATCGTCAAACGTCGCGACCCTGAGACCCGCCGGCAGCGAGGGACCCAGCTGCGCCAGCGCCTCGGTCAGACGCAGAAAGACCAAGCCGTTGACGGCGATAAGGCCGAGCTTTTTACCCGCGTACTCGCGGATGGCCTCGTCCAGGCGGCCGATGCCCGTGGCGCCACCATCGGCCAGGGTAACGACCTCGCCTGCCAGACCGCGACGCGAGAGCTCGTCGGCAAAGGCCTCGGCGCGCTCACGACGCACGGGGCTGTCGTCGCTTGCCTCGGTGAGCAGGCACAGGCGCTCGCTGCCCGCAGCGGCCAAGGCGTCCACCAGGCCGGCGACCAGCTCACGGTTGTTAGAGGTCACCAGATCGATGCCGCCATTGGCAACATCGCGGTCGAGCAGCACAACAGGTAGGCGTCCCGCGGCCGCGGCGATTGCCTCGTCGTTGCCGCCGCAGGTGTTGACGACCAGGCCGTCCACGCCGGCATCGATAAGTCTAGTGAGCGACTCTGCTTCCTTGGCGGGGTCATTGCCGCTAATGGCCGTCATAAGCGAGCAGCCGCGCGCGGCGGCACTGGCGGAAAGCCCTTCGAGCATGGCGCTGGAGAACGGGTTAGCAATGTCGGCCAGAATCACGCCGATGAGGTTGGTGCGTGAGCTGCGCAGATTGCGCGCGGCGGCGCGAGGGCGATAGCCGGTGCGCTCGATAACCGCCGCGATGCGAGCACGGGTTTCCTCGGTCATTTGCCCGGGGCGGTTATTGAGATAGCGCGAGACTGTGGCTGGGCTCACGCCCGCCTCGGCGGCAATGTCCTTAATTCTCATCTGCGCCATAGCGCACCCCGTTTCCCAATTGTCGGCGGTCTGAGCCATTTTAGGCATTTATACGAACTGCCTACGCCACCAGAGCCGCAGAACGATCTTAATTTCACCGCAGCAAATAAAGGGCGCGAGTTAGATAGCCGAGTCTTTAGACAGCTCAAAATAGTCGGGATGCAAGGCGATAACCGGACCTTGCTCTTCGGGCATCAGGTGCAAGTGCGTCTCTGCCAGATAGCTCGCCGTGTCGGTATCGCCCCTCTTAATGGCCTCGAGAATCCGGCGATGCTGCCGACGAATCGGCTCCCAATCCAAATCCTGCGACACCATACGCAACCAGTTATATCGCTCAAAATGCGTGTTGACGCTCTTCATCCAATCCCACAACATGTGGCGGCCGGCAATCACAAAACACGTCTCATGAAACAGGTTATCCAAGTCGAAAAAGCGACGCGTTTCGCGATGGTCGAGCGATTCGGACTCGGCAAGAATCTGCTTGAGCCGCTGCTTTTGCTCGGGCGTGGCGGCAGAGCAGCATTTAATGAGCACGCTTCTCTCGAGTTTCTCGCGCAAGAAACAGGCGTTCTCGGCGCGCTCCATGCTAATTTTTGAGACATAGGTGCCGCTTTTGGGACGCGTTTCCACCAGCTCCTGCTCACGCAAGCGCACAAAAGACTCGCGAATGGGCGTGCGCCCGATTCCCGTCTCCTTTTCCAGACCAATCGCCGAAAGGCGCGTACCGGGCTTGAGCTCGGCATAGATGATCTTGGAGCGCAATGCGTTGTATGCCTGATCTTGCAAGCTCTGATAATGCTGGTGTTGTTCCATAAAGCCCTCGGATGAAGCCCACGGTTTGCCGAATGTTATCACGTTATACTATCGCATCCCCCGTCCGCTCGGTTGCGGTGAAATAGGGACCGCTTGCGCCGCCAGGATCACGAGAGCAAGCGGCGGCATCCCGAAACCCGGGACGCCGCCGCTGTTTTGCTATCGGAAGGCACAGAGACACTCGTCCCCCATGCACCAAGGGGTTAACTAGAGCTCGCAGGCGACCTTGTAGCCATCGCCGATGGCGTCGCGAATGTTACCGCACTTGTTGGCATCGCCCAGCACGTGGGTGGCAACGCCGGCCGCGGCAAGGTCGTCGGCAAGCTTGGTATTGGGACGATAGCCCATGGCAAGCACCAGCGTATCGGCATCGGCGATGGTGTGGACCTCGCCGTCCTTCTCGTAGCTGATGGTGTCCTCGGTGATCTCGGTCACCTTGGCCTCGGTCAGCACGTGGACGCCCTTGGAGAGCATGCGCGTGATGAGCACCGCGCGGCCGGCACCGCCCTCGTTGGCGGCAAGCGTCTTGGTCATCTCGATGACGGTGACATCGCGGTTGGCCGGCGACAGGTCGTTGACCAACGGGGCCAGGTAATCGGCCGTCTCGCAGCCGACGGTGCCGCCGCCCACGATGACGATCTTCTTACCCGGGAAAGCCTTGCCACCCAGCAGGTCGTCAGCCGTCATGACCTGCTTAAAGCCCTGCATAAAGGCCGGGGCGATGGGTTCGGCGCCATAGGCCAGGACAACCTCGTAACCCGCGTAGTCGCGCTGGATGTCCTCGGCGGTCAGCTCGGTACCAAAGACGCATGTGACGCCAGCCTCAGCAAGACGGCGGTACTGGTACTTAATCACGCGGGTGAGCTCCTGCTTTGCCGGCGGAACGGCTGCGATGCGCATCTCGCCGCCCGGCTCGTCCTGCTTGTCCACAAGCACCACGTTATGACCGCGCTTGGCGGCAATGTAGGCTGCCTCCATGCCCGCAGGACCGGCGCCCACAACGAGCACGTTCTTTGCCTCGGCGGCAGGCTCGTAGCCGGCCTCGTCGCGCTCCACGTCCGGGTTGACGGTGCAGGAGATGCGCTTGCCAAACATGATGCCGTTCAGGCAGCGCAGGCAGCCGATGCAGGGACGGATCTCGTCGGCGTTGCCGGCAGCCGCCTTATTGCAGAACTCGGCATCGCACAGGTTGGCGCGGCCCATCATGCAGATGTCGGCGGCGCCGTCCTCGATCAGTTCCTCGGCAATCCATGCCTCGTTGATGCGGCCGACCGTGGCAACGGGAATGTTGACGTGCTTTTTAATCTCGCGCGAGCAGGCGGCATGCGAGGCCTGCTGCGTGCCGGCGGCGGGAATGGCAGAGCCGCGCTTGATGGTGGTGCCGCCCGATACATGAATCATGTCGACACCGGCCTTCTCCAGGCGACGCGAGACATAGATCATGTCGTTGAGGGTCAGACCGCCATCGGTGTACTCATCGCCCGAGATACGGACGTCGATGATGAAATCCTTGCCGCAGCGCTCGCGAATCTCGGCGATAACCTCGAGCAAGAAGCGCATGCGGGCGTCGAGCGAGCCACCGTACTCATCGGTACGCTTGTTGTAGAGCGGAGTCAAAAAGCCGCCGAGCATACCGTGGGCGTGTGCCGCATGGACCTCGACGCCATCGACGCCGGCCTTCTGCATACGCACGGCAGCGTCGCCAAACTGATGCGTGAGCTCGTGGATCTCGTCGATGGTGATAGGACGCGGCGCCTCGCGGGCATAAGACGGGCCCACGAAGGACGGAGCAATGAGGCGCGGGGTGCCCGGAATGTTAAAGGCCATGTAAGCGGGGTGGAAGAGCTGCGGCATGATCTTGCAGCCATACTCGTGGACGGCTGCGGCGAGCTTTTCCCAGCCGGGGATAAACGTGTCGTCGTAGCAGCACATGTCACCCGGCAGATAGGTATAGGTGGGCTCGACCGTCACGACCTCGGTAATGATGAGGCCCACGCCGCCCTTGGCACGGGCACGGTAATGATCAACCAAGTCGTCGGTCACATAGCCATGATCGGCCAGGTTCGTGGACACCGGCGGCATAAAGACGCGGTTCTTGACCTCGGTCGTACCGACCTTGATCGGGCTAAAGAGCATCGGGTAGGCGGAAGACTCCATACAGGGTTCCTTTCGTTTGAGCCGCTCGGCGGCAGTTGCTAACGTACCTATCGTATCAGCAACCGCCATATCTGCACTCGCTCGCACTCCTCACCTTCAATCCCAACCCTCACAAAAAAGTTGCGGTGGAATACGGAGTAGATAAGGCCTTTGACAGCTAAAACAGTCCGTATTTCACCGCAACTGATGGGCGGGGTGGAATTGAGGGCTCAGATAGTCAGTCATGCCCTCATCCGCCACTCCCTCACCTACAGCGCGCCGTCCAGCATAAGGTTCACCTTGAGCACGTTAACCGTGGGCTCGCCGAACACGCCGAGGAAACGGCCCTTGGTGCACGCGGCGATGATGTCGCGCACCTCGTCCTTACTTTTGCCCGTGGCCTTGGCAAGGCGCGGGACCTGGTACTCGGCGGCATCCGGAGAGATCTCCGGGTCGAGGCCGGACCCCGAACACGTCACCAGGTCGACGGGCACAGCGTCCATATCGGCATCGGGGTTGGCAGCGCGGATCTTCTTCACGCGCGCGTCCACAAGCCGCCGATACTCCTCACTCGCCGGGGACAGGTTGGACGGAGCACCATACGCCATAAGCTCGCCGTCTTCGCCTTCGACAATTGACACGTTCTGGATACGACCCCACATGTGGGCTTCATCATCGAAGTTCTGGCCGATGAGCTCGGAACCCACAACCTTGCCGTCGACCTTGATGAGCGATCCGTTCGCCTGGTACGGGAACGCAACCTGGGCGATGCCGGTCACGACGAGCGTATAGCCCAGGCCGCAGACAACGGTAAACAGCGCGAACACGCCCAGTGCGCGCGATGCAACACCTTTGAACATACAAACCTCCGTCTACATCATGCCAATGCCGAACAAGGCCAGCAGCATGTCGATAATCTTGATGAATACGAACGGCGCCACGATACCGCCCAGACCCCACACCAGCAGGTTGTGGGTCAGCAGCTGGCCGGACGAAAGCTCGCGGTACTTCACGCCTTTCAGGGCGGCAGGAATCAGCGCGACGATGACCAACGCGTTGTAGATGATGGCGGACAGCACGGCAGACAACGGGCTGGTGAGCCCCAGGATGTTGAGGGCGTCCAACCCGGGGTAGATTGGCGAGAACAGGGCCGGAATGATAGCGAAGTACTTCGCCACGTCGTTGGCCACTGAGAAGGTCGTGAGCGAACCGCGGGTCATGAGCAGCTGCTTGCCAATACGCACGACCTCGATGAGCTTGGTGGGGTTGGAGTCGAGATCGACCATGTTACCGGCCTCCTTGGCGGCCTGGGTGCCCGTGTTCATGGCCACGGCGACGTCGGCCTGGGCCAGAGCGGGCGCGTCGTTGGTGCCGTCGCCGGTCATGGCGACCAGGTGGCCCTCACGCTGGAACTCGCGGATCTTCTCGAGCTTGCCTTCAGGGGTGGCCTCGGCCAGGAAGTCGTCAACGCCGGCCTCGGCGGCGATTGCCGCGGCGGTGAGCGGGTTGTCGCCCGTCACCATGATGGTCTTGATGCCCATCTTGCGCAGGTCGGCGAACTTCTCCTTAACGCCGGACTTGATGATGTCCTTGAGGTACACAACGCCCAGCACGCGGCAGTTCTTGGTCACGACCAGCGGGGTGCCGCCGGCCTTGGCGATGCGCTCGACGGCCTCGTCGCACTCCTGGGAGAACACGCCGCCGGCTGCCTCCACATAGGTGTGCACGGAATCGGCAGCGCCCTTGCGGATCTCATTGCCCTCGTAGTTCACGCCGGACATACGCGTTGCCGCGGTGAACGGGATGAACTCCATGCCCTTATCCTCGAGCGTGCGGCCGCGCAGGCCGAACTGCTCCTTGGCGAGTACGACGATGGAACGGCCCTCGGGGGTCTCGTCGGCCAGCGAGGAAAGCTGGGCGGCATCGGCCAGCTCCGCGGGATCGACGCCGTCGACCGGGATGAACTCGGCGGCTTGGCGGTTACCCAGGGTGATGGTACCGGTCTTGTCGAGCATGAGGATGTCGACGTCGCCGGCGGCCTCGATGGCGCGGCCGGACATGGCCAGCACGTTGGCCTCGTTCAGACGGCTCATGCCGGCGATGCCGATGGCGGACAGAAGAGCGCCGATGGTAGTGGGAGCCAGGCACACGAGCAGCGCCACGAGCGTGGTCACGGCCGTGGGGGTGACCATGTCGTTAAGACCGGCCGAGAAGCAGGAGTAACAATACAGGGCCAGCGTGACCAGGATAAAGACGATGGAGAGGGCCACCAGGAAGATCTCCAGAGCGATCTCGTTAGGGGTCTTCTTGCGCGCGGCACCCTCGACCATCGCGATCATCTTGTCCAGGAAGCTCTGGCCGGGCTCACTGGAGATCTTGACGATGATCCAGTCGGACAGCACCGTGGTACCGCCGGTAACGGCAGAGCGGTCGCCGCCGGCCTCGCGGACCACGGGGGCGGACTCGCCGGTGATGGCGGACTCGTCAACGGAGGCAGCGCCCTCGATGACGTCACCGTCGCCGGGAATCTGCTCGCCGGCGCGTACGATCACCAGGTCGCCGCGCGTGAGCTCGGTGCCGGGAACGACGATGAAGTGCTCCTTGTCCTCAACGGACTCGATGCGATGGGCCTCGACATCCTTCTTGGCCGCACGCAGGGAATCGGCCTGGGCCTTACCGCGGCCCTCGGCAAGCGCCTCGGCGAAGTTCGAGAACAGGTCGGTGAGCCACAGGATGACCGCGATGGCGACCACATAGTAGGTGGGCACACCCGCGTCCTGCACACCGAAAATGGAAGCGACGGCCAGGACGGAGGTCATGACGGCGGAAAGCCACACCAGGAACATGACCGGGTTTTGAATCTGGACGCGAGGATCCAGCTTGGCAAACGAGTCGCGGACCGCGCGGCCCATCATGTCTTTTTGCATAGCCATAAATCTGCGCCCTCCTTTACGCAATCATCTGGAAGAACTCGGCAACGGGGCCAAGCGCCAGGGCCGGGAAGAAGCTCAGGGCACCGATCAGCAGAACGATGAACACGAGCAGGAATACGAACATGCCGTTGGTGGTAGACAGGGTACCGGCGCTCTCGGCGACCTTACCCTTCTTGGCCAGCGAGCCAGCGATAGCCAGCGTACCGATGATGGGCATGAAGCGGGCGAACAGCATCTCGAGGCCGAGCATGACGTTGATCCAGGGAACGTTGCAGTTCATGCCTGCAAACGCCGAGCCGTTGTTGCCGCCGCATGAGGTGAAGGCATACAGCACCTCGGAGAAGCCGTGCGCACCACCATTGTTGAGCTGGTCGGCAAGACCGGGCACCATGCAGGCGATGGCCGAACACACCAGAATGGCAAACGGAGTTGCCAGGCACAGGACAACTGCCCAGCGCATCTCGCCCGGCTCGATCTTCTTGCCCAGGAACTCGGGCGTGCGGCCGACCATAAGGCCGGCGATGAACACTGTGAGGATGGCGAAGCCGATCATGCCGTACAGGCCGCAGCCCACGCCGCCGAAGACGACCTCGCCCAGAGCCATCTGGAGCATCTGGACAAAACCGCCCAGCGGGGTGTAGGAGTTGTGCATGGAGTTAACCGAGCCGTTGGAAGCGGCGGTGGTGTAAGCCGACCACGTAGAGGAGGTGGCGATACCGAAGCGGCTCTCCTTGCCCTCCATGTTGCCGCCGGCCTGGCCGTCGGTCATCTCGATGTTGACCGCGCCGCCATCGGCCAGCTGCGGGGTGCCCGCATGCTCGTTGAGGGCGATGATGCTGGTGAAGATCACCAGCAGGATGAACATGGCGGCAAAGATGGCCTTGCCCTGCTTGGTGTTCTTGACGCCGATACCGAAGGTGAAGCAGCAGGCGGCCGGAATCAGCAGCAGGCTGGTCATCTCGATGATGTTGGTGAAGGCACTGGGGTTCTCATACGGATGGGCGGAGTTCACGCCGAAGAAGCCGCCGCCGTTGGTGCCGGACTGCTTGATGGCGACCTGAGGAGCCGCGGGACCCTGGGGCAGGAACTGCTCGGTGACCACGCGCGCGCCCTCGACAACCTTGCCGTCGACCTTGACCGTGTCGCCCTCGATCTGGGCGCCGTCGATGACGCTCCAGCCACCGTCTGCATTAGGCTGGACAGCGACGGGCTCTACGAGCTCAGCCTTCTGAGCCGGCTGGAAGTTGGAGATGACGCCACCGGCAGCCAGGCAGATGCCGAACACGAGGTTCAGCGGGATGAGCACATACAGGACGGTGCGGGTGAGGTCGACCCAGAAGGAACCCAGACCCTGCTCCTTGACCTGACGGAAGCCGCGGATCAGCGCGAACATGACCGCGATACCGGTACCAGCGGAAACGAAGTTCTGCACGGTGAGACCCATGAACTGCACAAGGTAGGACAGGGTGGTCTCACCGGAGTAGGACTGCCAGTTAGTGTTGGTTATGAAGGAAGCAGCCGTATTGAACGACAGGTCCCATGGCACACCCGGCAGGTGCTGGGGATTGCCTGGCAAGAAGGACTGAAGCGCCTGGAGTGCCACAAGAGCCACGAGGCCGATCCCCGAAAAGACCAGCACGCTTGCCAGATAGCGCCTACACCCCATCTGCTCTGCCGCGTCGATGCGAAGCAGACGATAGACGCCACGCTCCACAGGAGCAATCACAGGCGACAGGAACGTATGCTCACCATCCATGATATGGGCCATGAACCGACCGAGCGGAACGGCCAGGACGACGAGCACGGCAAAGTACAAGATGTACTGAATCGCAGCGTCCATAGTTTACGAATCACTCCTCATCAGAATGTAGATGTAATAGATAAGGAGTCCAATGCAGACGACTCCGATAATGGGAATGAGGATGTCCATTACCGCCCCTTTCACGCGCGGTCCGATGTCTCGGACGCCTGCCCTCGCAAGCGTCTGGGGACAGTAAACGCTTCTAGGTGTTAAAGAGGCGTGAGGGCTGGGGCTCACGACCTTAAGATGCCGTAAAGATGCAGGTAGAAAGCACTATTGCGGCTGCAGTGCGCCTATACTCGACCTCGCGAGCATACAGTGGCGTCCTCACCGCGTATGCACGCATGGACAACGCTTCAGAAAGGCTACGCTATGCAGCGCGACGCATCGGACACTCGCGTCAATCCAGACCTCATCCTCAAGGCAATTGAGAAAGACGAGGCCGCCGATGACGCTCGAACCAGCCGGGGACACCTCAAGATTTTCTTTGGCTACGCTGCTGGCGCAGGCAAAACCTATGCGATGCTTCAAGCTGCCCACGCCGCCAAGCGGCGAGGTGTCGACGTCGTCGCGGGATACATCGAGCCGCACGAACGTCCGGCAACTGCCCATCTTGCACAAGGGCTTGAGAACGTGCCCTGTAAACTCATCGAGCACAACGGCATTGCGCTCAGCGAGTTCGATCTAGATGTGGCTATCGAGCGCGCCCCTCAGCTCATCCTTGTCGACGAGCTCGCCCATACGAATGCGCCGGGGTCTCGCCACGACAAACGCTATCAAGACGTCGAGGAACTTCTACATGCGGGCATCGACGTCTATACGACCGTAAACGTTCAGCATATCGAGAGCCTAAACGACATGGTTGCATCCATCACCGGCGTTGTCGTGAGCGAACGAATCCCCGACCGTATCTTCGATGATGCCGACCAGGTCGAGCTCGTCGACATAGAGCCCGAAGACCTACTTGAGCGCCTTCGCGCCGGCCTCGTCTACCGTCCTGCACAAGCCGACCGAGCGCAACAGCATTTTTTTACCGTCGAAAACCTCACCGCACTCCGAGAAATCGCGCTGCGCCGCTGTGCCGATCGCACCGGCCACCTCACAGACGCCGCACGCGTGCTGGGAAACCGTGACTACTACACCAAGGAGCGTATCTTAGTCTGTGTCTCCCCGGCGCCGACCAATCCCCGCATCGTCCGTGCCGCCGCACGCATGGCGAAAGCGTTTCGCAGCGAGCTCGTCGCCCTGTTCGTAGAAAGCCCGCGCACGCAAGCCATGAGCGATGATGAGCGCGCCAAGCTTGCAGACAATATCGCCCTAGCCGAGCAGCTCGGAGCACATATGGAAACCGTCTATGGCGACGACGTCGCGTTTCAGATCTCCGAGTTCGCACGCCTGTCGGGTATTTCGAAGATCGTCATGGGGCGCACGGGCGAGCACAGCAGCGTCCGTCAGGCCCTCTTTGGCCGCAAATCTCTCGTAGAACAGCTCATAACATTCGCCCCGAACCTCGACATTTACATCATTCCAGACCAGTCGACTCCGCCCTCCCGACCCAAAGGACGCCGCCATGCGCTCGCCCTGCAGCCGCCCAGCAGCCGAAACGTGCTTCGCACGCTGGCCCTCTCTCTTGTCGCCACGGCGATCGGCACGGCTTTCCGCCATCTGGGATTTGCCGATTCCAGCATCATATCCCTCTATATCCTCACGGCCCTGCTGACCGCCGTCACCACGACGGGGCGTATCTGCACGATTGTATCGAGCGTGCTCTCTGTAGTGCTTTACAACTTCTGCTTCGTAACGCCTCTGTTTTCGCTCGCCAGCTACGACCGAAGCTATCTGGTCACGTTCGGCATCATGTTCGCTACCGCTATGGTCGCCGGCGAGTTAACTGCGCGCATCGCCGACAATGCCCGTACCTCCGCCGAGAACGCATTCAAAACGCGCGTACTCCTCGAAACGAACCAGCTCTTACAGCAAGCCCATAGCGCGGAGGAGTGCGCCCGCGCCGCCATGAACCAACTCGTCAAACTGCTAAAACTCGACGTGGTCTTCTACCCCGCCGAACACGGCACGCTCGGCAAGGCGCTCTATGAGTCCGCTGGCACCGAAAACCGATCCGCGTCGCTGCTCACCGACTACGAGCGCGCCGTTGCAACCTGGACCTTCACCAACAACAAGCGCGCGGGCGCAAGCACGCGGACCCTGCCTGAGGCGCACTGCCTCTACCTCGCGGTTCGCACCGGCGACAAGGTATTCGGTGTCATCGGCATCGCCCTGGAGGGGCGCGAGACCGAAGCCTTCGAGCATTCGATCGTCCTATCTATCGTAGGTGAATGCGCCTTGGCGCTCGAAAGTGACCGAGCGGCGCAAGAGCGCGAAGAGGCTGCGGTCTTGGCGAAAAACGAGCAGCTGCGTGCCAACCTTTTGCGCTCCATCGGCCACGATTTGAGGACACCCCTCACGGCTATATCCGGATCTGCGGCAATCCTTCGGAAGAGCGACGAGAGGCTCAGCCTCGAACAACGCTGCGATCTTGCCGATGCCATATACGATGACTCCCTCTGGCTTATCGATACCGTGGAGAACCTCCTCGCCATCACACGCGTCGAGGACGGCACCATTCGCCTCAACTTTACATCCGAGCTCATCGACGAGGTCATCGAGGCCGCCCTCAGCCATGTCGCCCAAGCATCGCATGGACGTACCGTCACCATCGAGCACACTGACGACATCCTGCTGGTACGCATCGACGTCCATCTCATTATGCAGGTGCTTACGAATCTCATCATGAACGCCTTCAAATACACGCCCGAGGACTCGACTGTCACCATCAGCGCACGTCGCGAGGGTGCGTTCGTCGTGGTGGACGTCGCAGACGATGGGCCGGGTGTGGCAGACTGCGACAAGCCTCATATCTTTGAGCGCTTCTTCACCTCAAGCAATACGCGGCCCGTGGATTCGCGTCGATGCATCGGCCTTGGGCTGTCGCTCTGCCGCTCCATCGTGGAGGCGCATGGCGGCGTCATCGAAGTTCGCGACAACCACCCCCATGGGGCCGTCTTCCGTTTTACCCTGCCCGCTGAGGAGATCGAGATTCATGAATAATGCCGCTAAGCCACGCATCCTCCTGGTCGAAGATGACCTGACCGTTCAAAACCTCGTTTCGACCGCGCTTGACCTCCACGGCTATGTCGCGAGCAAGGTTTGCAACGGCCAGGCCGCCATCATGGATGCGGTGTCGCACGGCCCCAGCCTCATCATGCTCGACCTCGGCCTTCCCGACATTGACGGTATCGAGGTCATCACGAAGATCCGAAGCTGGTCGGCAGTCCCCATTATCGTCATTTCGGCGCGCACCGAAGATTCCGACAAGATTGCAGCACTTGACGCAGGGGCAGACGACTACCTCACCAAGCCCTTTTCTGTGGATGAGTTGCTCGCGCGCGTCCGTGCGAATTTGAGGCGCTCCTCGATGGCGTCGAGTGAGTCGACAGAAGCGAGCACGTTCGACAACGGTCCGCTGCATATCGACTACGCCGCGGGATACGCGACGAAAGACGGACGTGAGCTCTCGCTCACCCCAACCGAGTACAAATTGCTCGTCCTTCTGGCGAAAAATGTCGACAAGGTGCTCACCCACACCTTCATCACCCGCGAGATATGGGGCACGAGCTGGGACAGCGATCTGGCGAGCCTGCGCGTGTTCATGCGCACCCTGCGCAAGAAGATCGAGGCAGACCCCTCTCACCCTAAGATGATTCAGACGCACATGGGTGTCGGGTACCGCATGCAGCGTCTCTAGCCCACCCACAAAAAGTTGCGGTGGAATACGGAGTAGATAAGGCCTTTGACAGCCAAAACAGTCCGTATTTCACCGCAACTGATTTAACGATACCCAAAAATACTCTTCAGCTCGCCTCGCTCGCGCTCAAATGCGCAAAGCGCCCCGCGAACGAATGCCCGCGGGACGCTTTGATGTCCGGGCCTTATTTGATACCGCAGCCCAAGTCTTCGGCGATTTTGTCCACGCCCTTAAGTGCGGCGCACGTCTTTTTGTTGGAGCAATGCCCCGTGCAAACGCCACCCTGGGCGCAGTCGGCGCAGGTGCCCTTGCGGTAGATGCGCACGCATACCGCGACAAACGCAATACCAATAACAGCCAGTACAACGATATCGATAGGTGCCATAGCAAGCCTCCTCTAGTTAACCACCACTTACTTTACCCCATTCTCCACCTGCCAAAAAGGGACAGGTTTATTTTGGTCGGTTTTATCTGCGGAAACGCCACATCTTAACTTCTGGAGCAAAGCAATCTGTCCCCCATTGCACCAAAAAGCCCGAGTGTCGCTGGGACACCCGGGCTCGTGGAAAGGGGCTAATCCTTATTCGGACTTAAGCGGAAACTGCGGCGGAAGCAGTATTGGTCTCGTCCTCGTCGGTCCACGCGTGCTTGGGCATGGGGCGGAAGATCTGGAAGAGCATCGCAACCAGCAGAACGATGGCCACAACCGTCCAAATACCAAACTGGCCAAGGACAAGCAGGTTGTAGA
>DXZZ01000022.1:0-3134 GCA_019419425.1 Collinsella sp.
CATGAAGGACGCCCGCAAGATCGTCAAGGACCCCAACTGGAAGCCCATGCCGCCCCTGAAGGACGCCGAGTAACGGAAGCCGGAAACACCTTGGCGCTTAAAGCCGCTGGCACACCGTAGCCACATGCTGCCCATCAAAACCGAACCCCCAGCGCATGCGACCCACGCCGGGGCGCGGCACACGGATTTCGTCGATGCCGTCGCGCTCTATGTCGAGTAGCGCCTGCACGGCCAGCAATTCCAGGCCCAGCGCATCCACATCGGGGTCATACATCAAGTTAATCGTTATCAGCGGGCGCTCGCCCAGCATACCGATCGTATCGGCTATGTCGAACACGGCGCCCGTAGGAAAAACCTGGATGTCCCAGCGATCCGCGCCACACTTTCGCCTCGAAGCAGGATTGGCATAGCCCGGCAATCCAAAGCAGAGTCCTTGCAAGAGTAGGTGATATGGCAGCGGTGTATCTGGGTCGGTCGCACCGATTCCCGCATCTCCCAAGATGCGGCTTAGCGCCCGCCTCACGGTGTCCTCGTTCCCATGGCACAGCCCGTCGCGAAACGCATCGACGTCTCGAATGTCTTCTGCAGCGCACTCAAACCACTCAATAATCACCAGACGCAAGGCCTGGCGAAGCTCGTTATTGGGCAATCGCAAAGCACGGAGGCGATCGCCATGCTCTGGCTCCTCAGTCATATCCGTCGTGAGAAAACCGGACAGATACAGCGCTGTCCACATGCCATCGTCAGGCGAGACATCTGGCTCTGCAGCGCCCAAACAAAGCGGGACCTCAGCGCACCCATGGGCCTCGAGCAAATCAAACAAGACCGAAAGGCGGTCGAGATTCCACCCGGCAACTACCCTACTCAGGCAATCGGCATATCCATACAGATCGGCACGCACAGGCGCCGTGCAGCCTCGGCCCAGAAAACCGATCACACGCTCTGGACTCGAGCAATAGGCCCTGCCAAACCGATATCCCTCGAGCCATTCACGCGCATCATCAAGGTATTCCTCGCGCCCAGCACGATTCAACAGAGCCTGGACCTCGGCATCCGAAAAACCGAAACATCGGTCAAACCACGCCGACAGCGGCGTCGTCAGACAATACGAGCAGCCGCGCGAAGAAAGCGCCACTTCGGCAGGACTGGGACGCTCCCCCATCAGACACGTCAGCCGCAACGAATCACGCGCAGTGGCAATGGCGTCGAACAGCACACGGTCAAGTAGTTCTGCCGGATCGGCGTCGGAAGCGTCCCTCGCGCTCGCACGGCGAGACCACGCCGCATCGTACCCATCAACGAGCAATACAACCTGCTCATCGCAGGCAATCTCCAGCAGCTCTATGAGTACACCGAGCACCGAGTCAACCTCGTCCGCGCTCGCCACGCCACGCGCGACACGTTCGATGTGACGCACCTTATCTCGAGCTAAATCCGGAGCCTCCAAGAGCGCCAACAAGCGAGCGCACTCGCCCGAAAGGGCATCGCGCACGACGCCGGCAACAGCGGGGCCACACCTCGCAGCGCCAGAAAAGTCCAGCGATATCACCGGATAGCAAGCATACTCATCCCGATAGCGCCCGCCGTTCGCATCCCAAATCTGAGCATCGGCAAACGAGATCCGACCGGCGCGACCGACCGCCGGACGCTCCAGAAAAGCCCTGAGCATCGACAAGTTCATGGTCTTGCCAAAACCCTCGGGTCGACAGCACACCACAACGGACGCGTCGCAGTCCAACACATCAGCAATAAACATGGTCTTGTCAACCAGCATGCAGCAACCAAGGGCCTCCGCATAGTCGTGCATGCCAATGGGCAAAACCGCATCGTCGGCACAGCCGATCAAGCGCACGCCAAAGCCAGCAGCACAATCAACATTTGCCTGTTCAGACACCAAAACGTTCCCCCTAAATCGCAGCACGATGCCAATTGTAATGACCGCATCGCATGTACCGATGACGCCGCGCAAACATATCGGGCAACGGTAGCAACAAGAGGTGTGAGGGGGCACAACTAATCGTTGCACAACAAAACGGGGCCCGACGCATTCGCACCGGACCCCGTCCCAACTCTTTAGTTATCTAGCAACCAAGAGGCTACTCCTCCGAGCCGTCCTCCCCAGAAGCCTTCTTCTGCTGATCGAGCTTATGTTTACCACTCACAATAGACGTGGCACCCAGCGTGGCCAAGCTTGCACTAGCAAGGCTCGCCATCACAATCAGATCGCCCGTCTTGGGCATATTGCCGCCAGATGACTTGGTAGTTGTAGTCGTCGTGGTAGTAGTGGTCACCGTCTTGGAGTCATTTTGCTCTTGGACCTGGTTGTCAGCACCGCTCTTGTCGTCGTCTTCGGGCTGTTTCTTTTCGCCCTCGGTCTTGCTCTCGTCCTTCTTCTGACCGGACTTGTCGCCCTTCTCATCAGAGCTAGGACCCTTATCGGATTCAGCCTTTTCGGAAGCCTTGCCCTTGGAGTCGCCCTTTGTGGCCTCGGTCTTTTCCGTGGAAACCTGATCAGAGTTGTCCTTGTTCTGGGTCGAGCCATTATTGACGCCAGCCATCAGCGAAGAGCCCAGCGTAGAACCAAGCTGCACGGAGAAAGAAGGCTTCTTGTCCGGCGAAGCAACGGGGGCGTCCGACACCTTATTCGAGTCGTCCTTGGAAGCATCGGAATCAGGTGTTGCATCAGAGCCAGAGCCGTTGTTAGAGCCGGTGTCAGCGGACGAATCGCTCGAGCCGGTGGATGAGTTAGAGGTGCCAGCACCGGTCGAACCAGAAGCGTCGCTGTCCGTATTGCCGGCAGAGCTTGAAGACGAATCGCCCGCAGCAGAGCCGTTCGAATCGGAGCCGTTCGAGGTAGAGCCGTCGTTGGTAGTACCACCAGCAGAACCATCACCGTCAGTATCGGTCGAGGGCGCATCCATCCTGTCATCGTTGGCATCGTCACTCGAGTCGTCATTCGAATCAGGTGTCGGCGAGGGTGCCGGCGTAGGCTCGGGCTGCACGGGCGTCGCAGCGGCAGCCTCATCCTCGGCGATATAAGCCAAGCAGTCCTTCAGCTCGTTGCGGTAGCGGTTCTTCCAGCCCTCATGATACTGGGGCTGGCTCGAATACTTGGTCGCCACGTTATTGACCAC
>DXZZ01000022.1:3234-24038 GCA_019419425.1 Collinsella sp.
TGGAAGGCCTCCTGCGCAATACGGCCCAGCTCGGTGAGCTGGCCGTTCTCGTACATGGCATTGCTCGTGTTGGAAATCTCGCTGCCGCGATCAATCGCATCCTTGAGCATGCTGTATTTTTCGGGGTTGTAGTTGTAGGCCTGCTTCATAAACGGAATGAGCGACCATCGACGGTCGAACTGGTAATAGCCCAGCGCGTTATAGCCGTCGCCATACGAAAAGCCCTGGTTATAGTTGCCATGGCTCTCGTACTTGGTAAAGTACTTCATCTCGGGGGTCACGTTAACAAACGAAACGCCCTGGACCGACCTCAGCACGCCCGAGAAGGACTGCTGGGTATAGAGACCCTTATCAATATCGGTGGCATCCGAGGCAACGCCCGGCGTGGGCTCCTCGGCGGCGGCGGGCGCGGATGCGGTAACGGCGCCAAACGAAAGCGCCAGCGTCAGGCCCGCAACAATCGCGGAATGCTTGGGTTGCATACATCCTCCCTGCATTGGTATGGTTAAAGTGCAGTTTGCAAAGATAGATCTAGTATTACAGGTCCCCGTTTGTTGCACAACAACCCATCGGTAAACGGCAACAACCCTCCGTGAAATCTTAAGGAAATTAAACAAACTGGTCGTCGGGCGCCAGCAAAAGCTCGCCGTAACGCTCCATCAGCCCGTCTCTCAACTGAGAGAAAGCGGGGATATAGACGTTCAAGATGCGCTGAATCAAATCTTGAGCGAGCTTGTTGTCATAAATATGAACGTTCGTGTTACGGTCTCTGAGCATATCTAGCCAGGCCGCCTCATCAATAAAGTCGTAGAATCGGTAGGACTCCTTCAAGATGGCACGAGGAGACCCCGACGCGGCAAGCGTGGCGCCCTCATACTCGAGTAGACGCTTAAGGAGCTTCCAGCTCAATTCAAATTGAAGATTGAACTTATTGATCAATCCGCTCTGAACAAAATCATTGTTAAGATCCTGATTGGGCGCATCCTCAAGATTCACCAAAGCGCTGACAAAGTTCTCATACTTTTTCATACAGAATCACACCATCCCTGACAATTTCATCGAGCAATTGCTGCGATAAGGACTCGTCGAGATTGACGACATCTACATCTAAAAGAGTATCAAGACGTTCCTCGATCAAATATGACAACCGGCCGAAATCCTGGCAACCTGCTACGGCGATGTCAATATCGCTCTTAGGCAAGTTGTCACCTCGAGCGCGAGAACCAAACAGCACGACCTTTTCGGCGTCACATTCCCGAGCAAAAACTCCGATTTGCTTGTACACATTGTCGAGAGATGTCATTTGCAGCCCTACAGCTTAATATCAAAGTTCATCTCGGGGACGGCGGCCAGGTCTGCCAGGGTTACGCCGTCGACGTAGTTCTCGATGACCTCGTCCAGACCGCGCCAGAACTTGACCGTTGAGCACAAATCGCTACGGGTACAGCTGTTGTCAATGCCATCGCACGCCACCGGAGCCGTGCTGCCCTCGACGGCACGCAGGATGTCGCCGGCACGCACTTCGGCCGGGTCCTTGGCCATCATGTAGCCGCCGCCCTTGCCGCGCACGCTCTTAAGCAGGCCAGCCTTCATAAGCGGACGAACCAGCTGCTCCAGATACTTCTGCGAAATGCGCTCGCGGTCGGCAACCTCACGCAGGGCAATCTTGCCTTCGGCATCACCGAGCGCTGCAATATAAATCATCAAACGGAGGGCATAGCGACCCTTAGAAGAGATGAGCATTCCTACCCTTCCATCGCACCTGGGACAAAATAACCTGGAGTGCTTGTCCCAAATCTTAAGTAAGTGGGACAAACAAACCTGGTTATTTTGTCCCACATCTGAAAAGTCGAGTGGATTAGTCGGATTTTCCCTTGACTAACGCCAAACCCATAGTAACTTTATTCCGAGAAGATTCCTAGGGTTTAGCATACCCATGAGTACACCATATACAGAGAGGGACAGCATGAGCGCAAATCCGCTGCTTTCCATCGAGGGTCTTACCGCCTCCGTGGACGATAAGACCATTCTCCACAACGTCAACCTCAACGTCGCCGCCGGCGAGACCCATGTGCTGATGGGCCCCAACGGCGCCGGCAAGTCTACCCTCGGCCACCTGGTCATGGGCGACCCCGTCTATACCGTCAACGACGGCCGCATCGTCTTTGATGGCCAGGACATCACCGAGCTCACCACCGACAAGCGCTCGCGCGCCGGCCTGTTCTTGAGCTTCCAGGCCCCGGTCGAGATCCCCGGTGTGCCGCTGTCGAGCTTTTTGCGCGCCAGCATCGCCGGCCGCCCCGGTCTGGAGATGAAGGGCAAGGAGTTCCGCCGTCGCGTCAAGGAACTCGCGGCCGAGCTCAACATGGATACCGCCTACCTCAACCGTGAGCTAGGCGTGGGCTTCTCGGGCGGCGAGAAAAAGAAGGTCGAGATGCTCCAGCTTCTGCTGCTGCAGCCCAAGCTCGCCATCCTGGACGAAACCGACTCCGGCCTGGACGTCGACGCGCTTTCCACCGTCAGCCATGGCATGGACGCCTACCGCAAGAGCTGCGACGGCTCCATGCTCATCATCACGCACAACACGCGAATCCTGGAGCACCTGGATGTCGACCGCGTCCACGTTATGGTCAAGGGCCACATCGTGCGCGAGGACGACGCCTCGCTGATTCCCTGGATCGACAAGAACGGCTTTGAGAGCTTCGAGCGCGAGGCCGCTGAGCAGCGCGCCCAGGCCGAGGCCGCCGCTGCCGAGCAGCGGGCGTAAAGGGGCGACGCAATGACCAAGAACCGCACCGAGGTCGCGGACATCGACCGCAGCCTCTACGACTTCACCTATGGCGAGGAGGGTTTCGAGCGCCTCGACGCCGGCATCACGCCCGACATCGTGCGCGAGATCAGCGCCAAGAAGGACGAGCCGCAGTGGATGCTCGACCTGCGCCTCAAGTCCCTCGAGATCTTCAACCGTTTTCCCGACCCGACGTGGGGCCCCTCCATCGAGGGCCTGGACATGGACAACATCGTCACCTACGTCAAGCCCAACACCGACCAAAGGCATGACTGGGAGTCGGTGCCCGACGACATCAAGAACACCTTTGAGCGCCTGGGTATCCCCGAGGCCGAGCGCAGCTACCTGGCGGGCGTCGGCGCGCAGTACGACTCCGAGCTCGTCTACCACAACATGCAGGACACCGCGTCCAAGATGGGTATCGTCTACTCCGGCATTGAGGAGGCCCTGCACGATCCGCAGTGGGAGCCGCTCATCCACGAGAAGTTTATGACGCTCATCCCGCCCACCGATCACAAGTTTGCGGCCCTGCACGGCGCCGTGTGGTCGGGCGGCTCGTTTGTCTACGTGCCCAAGGGCACCAAGCTCGACTTCCCGCTGCAGAGCTACTTCCGCCTTAACGCCAAGGGCGCCGGCCAGTTTGAGCACACGCTCATCATCGTCGAGGACGACGCCGACCTGCACTTTATCGAGGGCTGCTCCGCGCCCAAGTACAACGTGGCCAACCTCCATGCCGGTGCCGTCGAGCTCTTTGTGGGCAAGCGCGCACACCTGCGCTACTCGACCATCGAAAACTGGTCCAAAAACATGTACAACCTCAACACCAAGCGTGCGCGCGTGGACGAGGACGGCGACATCGAGTGGATCAGTGGCTCCTTCGGCAGCCACGTGGGCTATCTCTACCCTATGAGTGTGCTCAACGGCCGCCGCGCTCGCTCGAGCTTTACCGGCATCACCTTTGCCGGTGCCGGCCAGAACCTCGACACCGGCTGCAAAGTCGTGCTCAACGCGCCCGAGACCTCGGCAACCGTCGAGACCAAGGGCATCTCCAAGAGCGGCGGCATCCAGACCTTCCGCAGCTCCATCGTGGCCACGCCCAAGGCCGAGGGCTCCAAGGCAACCGTGAGCTGCCAGTCGCTGATGCTCGACGACCAAAGCCGCTCCGACACCATCCCCGCCATGGACATCCGCGCCAAGAACGTCGACATCGGCCACGAGGCCACCATCGGCCGCATCGGCGACGATAAGGTGTTCTACCTGATGAGCCGCGGTATCTCGGAGGAAGAAGCCCGTACCATGATTGTCAACGGCTTTGCCAACCCGGTCTCCAAGGAGCTGCCGCTGGAGTACGCCGTCGAGATGAACAACCTGATCAAGCTCGAGATGGAAGGAGCGATCGGATAATGAATCGAGAAACCGCTATGCCGAACGCATTTACGTCATCCGAGCTTCTGCAGTGCGGCGTATCGGGAGCGACGAGCCCGACGACGCGTACTAAAGGTACGCGAGGAGGGTCGGAGCCCCGAGACGGCGTGCTGCAGGAGATCGGGGGCGTGAATGCGATGCCCGCGGCAACCTGGGGCTGGCTCAAGATGAACCAGACCAAGCTCGAGCTTTCGGACGAACTTGCCACCGCTCCTGCCGAGGCCGTTGAGGTTGAGGGCTTGGACGAGCAGCTTGCCGGCTCGGCCGACGCCTTCGACGCAGCCATGGACGCCATGGCCGAGCGCTTCCCCGAGCGCCGAGCCGCTGCCCCCGGCGACGCCGCCGATCGTGCTCGCATCACACCCGAGACCGAGCTCGACGTGCCCGCCACCTCCGTCTACCAGGCCGGCGCCATCAAGCTCGAGGAGGAACTCTCCCCCGACGAGGCCTTCGAAACCGGCATGGGCGAGGCCGCCTACACCTATCTGGCAGATCACGCCACTAAGCGCATCGTCATCGACGTACCCGCATACCAGCACGCCACGGCTACCGTGCGCGTGAGTGGCGTCGACACAGCGGCTGCGATTGCCGCCATCGACGTCGTCGCCCGCCCGCAGGCAACGCTCGATCTGCATATTGCCCTGGACTCCCCCGTTGCCGGCGAGGGCGTCGTGGGCTCCGTGCTGCGCGTGTGCGCTCACGAGTACGCCACCGTCAACGTGACCTGCACGCAGACGCTCGACGACAGCTGGATCGCGCTCGACGACACCGGCCTGTTCCTAGACGAGGGCGCACGCGTCAACGTACAGCACACCGTCCTGGGTGCCGGTGCCAGCGCCACCGGCCTTGCCGGCGACCTGCTGGGCGACACCGCCAAGGTGACGATCGACACCGATTACCTGGGTGCCCGCGAGCAGATGCGCGACTTTAACTACGAGCTGCGCCACCGCGGCCGCAAGACCGAGTGCGAGATCGACGCCAACGGCGTGCTGACCGGCACGTCCAAGAAGGTCTACCGCGGCACCATCGACCTCGTGCATGGCTGCAAGGGTGCAACCGGCACCGAGCGCGAGACGGTGCTTTTGGCCAACAAGGGCGTCGACAACAAGACCGTCCCCGTCATCCTGTGCGACGAGGACGACGTCGCCGGCAACCACGGCGCCACCATCGGCCATGTCCGCGACGAGCAGCTGTTCTACCTCGCCTGCCGCGGCCTTGACCAAAACGCCGCCGAGGATCTGTTCATCCGCGCCAAGCTGGAGGACGCCGCGCTTTCCGCCACCGATGAGCGCACCCGCGCCGCCGTCGTCCGCCTGGGCAACAACCTGATCGATAGCTTTGAAGAGGAGCTCGCATGATCGATACCGAGCACGTTAAATGCGATACCTGCACCGCCCCCGAGCCCATGGAACTCGACGCCAGCGACGAGGCTTCGCGCGGCTGGCCCACCGTGGACATCGAGACCAACCCCTACAAGTGCCAGTTCCCGCTGTTCCAGCAGCATCCCGAGATCGCCTTCCTCGATAGCGCCGCCACCGCGCAGCGCCCCGCTTGCGTGCTCGACGCCGAGCGCGATTTCTACCAGCGCATGAACGCCAACCCCCTGCGCGGCCTGTACTCGCTGTCCGTCGAGGCCACCGATGCCATTGCCAAGGTCCGCCAGCAGATTGCCGACCTCATCGGCGCCGCCCGGGCCAACGAAGTCGTCTTCACCCGCAACACGAGCGAGTCGCTCAACCTGGTCGCCAAGAGCTTTGCGCCCACGGTGCTGGAGCCCGGCGACGAGGTCGTCATCACCATCATGGAGCACCACTCCAACCTGATCCCGTGGCAACAGGTCTGCCGCGAGACCGGCGCCAAGCTCGTCTACCTCTACCCCACCAAGACCGGCCAGCTCACCACCGAGGAGGTTCTGTCCAAGGTGGGTCCCAAGACCAAGATTCTGGCCGTGGGTCAGGTCTCCAACGTGCTAGGCGTCGAGAACCCGGTCAAGAACCTCGGCAAGCTCGTGCACAAATATGGTGGCTATCTGGTCGTCGACGGAGCGCAGTCACTGCCGCACATGCCGGTCAACGTGGCCGATCTGGGCACCGACTTCTTTGCCTTTAGCGCGCACAAGGCCATGGGCCCCATGGGCATCGGCGTGCTGTGGGGCAAGATGGACCTACTCAACGCCATGCCGCCCATGCTCACCGGCGGCGAGATGATCGATTCGGTCACCGAGCAGGACGCCGTCTGGGCGCCCGTCCCCGAGAAGTTCGAGGCCGGCACGCAGGACGCCGCCGGCATCTTCGCCACAGGCGCCGCCCTCGACTATCTCGTCAACACGGTGGGCTACGAGAACATCCAGGCCCGCGAGCGAGCACTCGTCCACTACCTGATGGGCGAGCTCATGCAGCTCGACTTTGTCCAGATCATCGGCTCCATCTACTGGGATAACCACCACGGGGTCGTGAGCTTTAACGTCAAGGGCATCCACCCGCACGACGTCGCGAGCATCATGGACATGGACGGCGTCTGCATCCGCGCCGGCCACCACTGCGCACAGCCGCTACTTACCTGGCTGGGCGTCGAGAACCTCGCCTGCTGCCGCGCCAGCGTGGCCTTCTACAACGACAAGGCCGACATCGACAAGTTCATCGCCGGCCTGCATCACGTTTGGAGCACGTTCAATGGGTAATCTGTACAGCTCCACCACGTTTATGGAGCACAACTCGCACCCCGACTATAAGTACGAGATGGACGCTCCCACGCTTGAGCACGAAGGCATCAATCCCAGCTGCGGCGACGAACTCACCTTGCAGCTACGCGTCGAGGACGGCGTTGTCGAGGAGGCCTCGTTTACCGGTCACGGCTGCGCCATCAGCCAGGCCAGCGCCGACATCATGGCCGACCTCATCACCGGCGAGACGGTCGAGGAAGCGCGTCGCTTGGCAGGACTCTTCCTCGCCATGATCCGCGGCGAGCAACTCTCCGAGGAGGATCTGGAAGACTTGGACGAGGCCGCCCAGCTCCAGGACATCTCGCACATGCCCGCCCGCGTCAAGTGCGCCGAGCTCGCCTGGCGCACCCTCGACGGCATGCTCACGGGACAAAATAATCAGTAGTATTTGTCCCAAATCTTAAGAATTTTGTTGGCCGAATCGCTTGACAAGAGTGGTTCGGCCATTTTCTATTCCGAGCCCTCAGCCTGAGCATTCACCCGAACATAAGCGCGCACGATACGAGAGACGGTACTCTTGCTGATTCCCGTATATCGTTCGATCTCGCGCACCGTGTAGCCGACATCGTGCAGGGCGAAAATGATTCCATCTCGCCGCGAGGGCGCTACGGTCTTGAGTTCGTTGAGCGGCACGCCCAGGCGCTTCGCCATCTTGTCGGCAAACGCACGCCGCTCCCACTCTGTCTCATCCATATCGTGAATCACCGGATCGGAACCATCGGGCATCGACAGAGAATAATCCAGAAACCCCTTGGCAGACTCAAAGAGCTCAAGCACACAAGAAGGGTCCGAAAATCCCCTCGTCGTATCGTTGTCATACGCTCTCAGATACTCGGCAAAGCTGCTCCAGGGATAACGCTCGATCAGGGCGATACCCGCCTCCTGCGGATTAGCGTGAACATAGCGAATGGCAGCCATTAGATAACGGTCGGTATCGAGCGAGCGCCGGTCAAAACGGTTCTGGAACAGATGACCCGTGCGCCCCGTGCGCTTATTGAACCGCCGCGCGTACGTCAAAAGCAGCCGGTGCATCGCCGCGCTCATCGCGTCCTCGTAATCTGCAAGCACCAGATGCACGTGATTGCCCATAAGGCACCAGGCGATAACCGTCACGCCCGCCTCGCGGCAGCACTCGCGCATCAGCTCCAAAAACTCCCACCGGTCTTCATCGCCCTCAAAGATGAGCTGCTTGCCCACACCGCGGGCACAGACATGGTAAAAGCCGGTAACCGTTCTCCAAACGCGCTGCATGGCGCTCCCTTCGCCGGGATCTGATTGCCATCCAATACAGCACGATTGAAGCGTGCCATCAAAACATTCACGCAAAACAATACACTCGCGCGGCCAAAGGCAGTAAACGGGCGGCGAACGGCACCGTTGCAACAGGTCAACCCCTGCAACGCTTACAAGAGCTGACCAAAAGCTTGCCCAAGACGAACCCCCTCTACGGAAGTTCGCGACCACAGAACATATAGTTAAACCGTTTCAATTAAAACTTCCGGACTTCTCGCTACGAAAACTGAGCCGTTCGCCGAATATTCCGTGCATTTCGCGGTATTATAGGGGCTGCATGTCATGTCCCTTTCGAAGGGTCGCCCGGCAATCGCCAGCCACGACCCCCAGACGGGACGCCAACACGATAGAGAGGAGAGGCATGCAGTACTCACAGGAAGTGGAGAACATGTGCCCCGTTGCCAAGGGTGCATACCACGGCCCCGCACCCATCCCCGAGGAGGGCAAGTGGGTCCAGGCTAAGGAGATTTCCGACATCTCCGGTCTTACGCACGGTGTGGGTTGGTGCGCACCTCAGCAGGGCGCCTGCAAGCTCACGCTGAACGTCAAGGACGGCATCATCGAGGAGGCCCTCGTTGAGACCATCGGCTGCTCGGGCATGACCCACTCTGCCGCCATGGCTTCCGAGATCCTTCCCGGTAAGACCATCCTCGAGGCCCTCAACACCGACCTCGTCTGCGACGCCATCAACGTTGCTATGCGCGAGATCTTCCTGCAGATCGTTTACGGCCGCAGCCAGACCGCGTTCTCCGAGGGCGGCTTGCCCGTGGGCGCCTCCCTCGACGACCTCGGCAAGGGCCTTCGCTCTCAGGTCGGCACCATGTTCGGCACCAAGGCCAAGGGCGCTCGTTACCTCGAGCTCGCTCAGGGCTACGTCACCCGCATGGCTCTCAACGACAAGAACGAGATCATCGCATTCGAGTTCCTGAACCTCGGCAAGTTCACCGACGCCGTCAAGGCCGGCAAGACCCCCGAGGAGGCCATCGCTGGCGCTATGGGCCACTATGGTCAGTGGGAGAACGCTGCCAAGTACATCGACCCGCGCACCGACGAGGAGACTCACTCCGTCGCCAGCGTGTTCCCGGTTCACGAGTAGAAAGGGAGGGAAATAACTATGACTGTTACGTTCGAAGGTTACGAGCGCCGCGCTGACAAGATCAACAAGTGCCTCGCCGACAACGGCATCGCCTCCCTCGAGGAAGCTCTGCAGATCTGCACCGACAAGGGCTTCAACCCGCGTGAGATCGTCAACAACACCCAGTCCATCGCCTTCCAGAACGCCGAGTGGGCCTACACCCTCGGCTGCGCTCTCGCTGTCAAGCGTGGCGCCAAGACTGCTTCTGAGGCTGCCGCCATCATCGGCGAGGGCATCCAGGCCTTCACCGTTCCCGGCTCCGTCGCCGAGGACCGCAAGGTCGGTCTGGGCCACGGCAACCTGGGCGCTATGCTGCTCTCCGACGACACCGAGTGCTTCGCCTTCCTGGCCGGCCACGAGTCCTTCGCTGCCGCTGAGGGTGCTATCGGCCTGGCTCTGAACGCCAACAAGGCTCGCAAGAAGCCGCTGCGCGTTATCCTGAACGGTCTGGGCAAGGACGCCGCCCAGATCATCGCCCGCATCAACGGCTTCACCTATGTGAAGACTCAGTTCGACTACTACACGGGCGAGCTCAAGGTCGTCGAGACCATCCCCTACTCCGATGGTCCCCGCGCCGCCGTCAACTGCTACGGCGCCGACGACGTCCGCGAGGGCGTTGCCATCATGTGGCACGAGAACGTCGACATCTCGATCACCGGTAACTCCACCAACCCCACGCGCTTCCAGCACCCCGTCGCTGGCACCTACAAGAAGGAGCGCCTCGAGGCTGGCAAGAAGTACTTCTCCGTCGCTTCTGGTGGCGGCACTGGCCGTACCCTGCACCCGGACAACATGGGCGCCGGCCCTGCCTCTTACGGCATGACCGACACCATGGGCCGTATGCACTCCGACGCCCAGTTCGCCGGTTCTTCCTCCGTGCCCGCGCACGTCGACATGATGGGTCTCATCGGCATGGGCAACAACCCCATGGTCGGTGCTACCGTCGCCTGCGCTGTCGCCGTCGAGGAGGCCCTCAAGGCCTAATCGCGCCCGCGCGATGCTCATATAGTTGAGCTTTAGAGCCGCTACCCACCCGGGTAGCGGCTCTTTTTTGTCGCCACAAAGCGTTCGAGAGCCGATATATCAGTTCTGATGGAACATGAAGTGTGAGGAGAAGGAGCAGCCAAGCGCCCCTAACGTCCACGTGCCATATTCGCCCTTTGCCGATTTATCCCATCTTTGCGATACCTTTGCCAATCTCCCATGCGACAATGCGCGGACGAGAAAGGAATCCCATGGAATCAACTGATGTACTGGTAATTGGATCTGGCATTGCGGGCCTTTGCGCCGCCATCGAAGCGGCACGCACGGGTGCAACCGTTGCCATCGCAAGCGCCGGCAAGACCATGAGCGGATCGAGCTTCTTCCCGGGCACCTGGGGCCTCGGGCTTATTGGTCCCGTCGACAAAGACGACGAACAAGACCTTATCGACACCATCCAAACCGTCGGTGGCGGCGTTGCCGACCCCGAACTCGTCCAGACGTTCGTCCACGGCATTCCCCAAGCGATTGACTGGCTCGAACAGGATCTGGGCGTAGAACTCCAGCGTCCGCAAAGCGCCGAAAGCGCCCAGCAAAAGCAATTTATCCCCTGCTTCGACCACAAGACGAGAATGTGGCGCGGCCTCACCCGCAAACCCCTCGAAGACGCGTGTACGGCCCAGATCGACTCGCTCGGCATACGCCTGCTCCCCCGCCACGAGCTTATCGATCTTGTTGAGGATACGAACGGAAAAATTGTCGGCGCCGTGCTCTTCAACCAAACGGACGAGCGCATTGTGACCTTTACAGCCAAGGCCACTATCATCGCCGCCGGCGGTACCGGCGGTCTATTCGAGCGCAGCCTCACTTCCGCCGACGTGCTCAGCTCATCACAAGCCATCGCGCGGTCGCACGGTGCGTCCCTTACTAATATAGAGTTCATGCAGATGATGCCCGGCTTCATTGAGCCTAAGCGCAACCTTGTCTTTAACGAGAAGACCTGGCGCTACGTCAAGTTCGACCAGCCGGTCGATATCGCCGACGTCAAGCTGGACGATTTGCTTGAACAGCGCTCCGGATATGGTCCCTTCACTTCACGCCTGGCTTCCCGCGCCATCGATCTTGCCATCGATCAAGCGGGTGCCGAAGGCCTGGCGCTCCACTACGACTTCCCGCGAGAGAATGTCCCCGAGTTCGTGCAGACATTTGCCACTTGGCTACAAGACGAGCATGGTATCGCTCCGAGCGACGAGATACGTGTGGCGATGTATGCCCACGCCGCTAACGGCGGTATCAAGATCGACAAGACCACGTACACGGGCGTTGAGGGCCTCTACGCCTGTGGCGAGGCAACAGGCGGCATGCACGGCGCCGACCGCATCGGAGGGCTGTCGAGCGCCAATGGCATCGTATTCGGGCGTATCGCGGGCGCATCGGCGGCTCGAGCAGCACTGGACGCTCCCGAGGCTGACGCACCGGTGGATGTCGCCCTCCCCGAGCATGGCATCGCTACAGCAGTCGCCGAGCGCCTAACCCGCTGCCTCAAACACACAATGAGCACCTACTGCATGATCAACAGGACCGAACCAGGCCTATCCGAGGCGCTTCAAGAGCTTGAAAGCCTACAAGACGAGGCGACGTCGCTGCATAAGCCGCACGCCAATGACAGCGAAATCGCTGCCCTCGCCCGCCTAAAGTCGCAGATTCAGCTGGCTGCGGAGATGGTCAAAGCCATGCGCAAACGGACTGAAAGCCTCGGTTCGCACTATCGAGCAGACTGAATCGATTCACACTTTGAGTTTGATCACAATTTCTCAACATGCATCGAGCCCCGTAAGTATGATTCCCCCAAGGAGAACACGCTTACGGGGCTTGAGCCGTGTTTTCCCTAAGGGAATCACGGTGCAGACAGCTCAGCTCCGCGCCCTTTCGGGTTCGACCCCATGTGAGGCCAACAAAAAAGCGACCAGCCGAAGCCAGTCGCTTTTACAATCTTTGGGTGGGCCGTCAGGGGTTCGAACCCTGGACCTTGGGATTAAGAGTCCCCTGCTCTACCAACTGAGCTAACGACCCAAAGCTAAAGTCCGTTATGGCGGACTTTAGAGGAGATATCGTGTGGTGGGCCGTCAGGGGTTCGAACCCTGGACCTTGGGATTAAGAGTCCCCTGCTCTACCAACTGAGCTAACGACCCGATATCAACACGAAGCAAGAACTGGGGTGGGTAAAGGGACTCGAACCCTCGACCTACGGGACCACAACCCGTCGCTCTAGCCAACTGAGCTACACCCACCGTGTCCTGTGCGCTTCGCGCTCGACTATTATTGCAAGGAACGCCATGCGATGCAAGCCCCAATTTTCAAGAATTTTGAAAAGAGTTTTTCGAGTGCGTTTCGAGCAATTCCCACCCTTTTCATAGGAGTAAACTTGCCCCACTGCAAACCCTCGAAAGGACCGTCATGAAAGAACTCTCCAATCGCACGGCAACATTCACCGATTCAGTCATCCGCCGCATGACACGCATCTCCAATAAGTACGGTGCCGTCAACCTCTCGCAGGGCTTCCCTGACTTCGATCCCCCGGCGCAGTTGCTCGAGAGCCTCAGCACCATCGCCGCCGACCCCAAGCCGCTCTATCACCAGTACTCCATCACCTGGGGCTCCCAGGCCATGCGCGAGGCGCTCGCTGCCAAGCAGGAGCACTTTATGGGCATGCCGGTCGACCCCAACCAGAACATCGTGGTCACCTGTGGCTCCACCGAGGCCATGATGGCCGCCATGATGACGGTTACGAACCCCGGAGACAAGGTCGTCATCTTCTCGCCGTTCTACGAGAACTACGGCGCCGATACCATCCTCTCAGGTGCCGAGCCCATCTACGTGCCGCTCAACCCGCCCACGTTCGAATTCGATCGCGAGGTCCTCGAGGCGGCCTTCCGTGACAATGATCCCAAGGCCATCGTCCTGTGCAACCCTTCCAACCCCTGCGGAAAGGTCTTTACGCGCGAGGAGCTCACCTTTATCGCCGACCTCTGCAAAAAGTACGACGCCTACTGCATCACCGACGAGGTGTACGAGCACATCGTCTACGCGCCCCACGAGCACGTCTATATGGCCACGCTGCCCGGCATGTTCGAGCGCACTATCAGCTGCAGCTCGCTGTCTAAGACGTACTCCATCACCGGCTGGCGTCTGGGCTACACCATTGCCCCGACCCAGATCACCGAGCGCATCAAGAAGGTCCACGACTTTCTCACCGTGGGTGCCGCCGCTCCCCTGCAGGAAGCCGTCGTCACCGCCCTCAAATTCGACGACAGCTATTACCAGGAGGTCCTCGACCTCTACGCCGCCAAGCGCGACCTGTTCTGCCAGGGACTCGACAGCATCGGTCTTGAGCACAACGTGCCACAGGGCGCCTACTACGTCATGATGGACATCTCTGAGTTTGGATATGATAGCGACCTCAAATTCTGCGAGGACCTCGCGTCTAAGGTGGGCGTGGGCGCCGTGCCCGGCTCGAGCTTCTTCCGCGAGCCCGTCAACCATCTGATTCGTTTCCACTTTGCCAAGCGAGACGAGACGCTTAACGCGGCGCTGGAGAACCTCAAGTCGCTACGTGATAAAATCAAGCCGCGCGGGTAAGGACGGTCCGGCAACTAAAGCAACCAAAGAAGCCTCGCACCGCCCGCCGCGTTGCGAGGCTTCTTTTTATAGCGCTTTCTTAAATGGTTTAGAGCTCTATACTTTAGTCACGGAGCAACTCGTCCCAGAGAGAGGAATACAATGGCAGAGCAGCAGCTTATCGGAGCGCTCGAGGCCGGCGGCACCAAGATGGTCTGCGCCACGGGCTATGCAGACGGTACGGTCCTGGAGCGCGAGCAGATCGCGACCACGACCCCGCAGGAGACCGTTGAGGCCGTCAATGCATGGTTTGCCGACAAGGGCATCGCCGCGCTGGGCATCGGCGCCTTTGGCCCCACCGCGGTCAACCCCGCCTCGCCCCAATACGGCAAGATCCTGGAGACGCCCAAAACGGCATGGCGCTACTTCGACCTGCTGGGCACCATCCAAAACGAGCTCAATATTCCCTGCGGCTACGACACCGACGTCAACGTTGCCTGCCTGGGCGAGGTCACCTTTGGTTGCGCCCAGGGCCTCACAGACGTGGTCTACCTGACCATCGGCACCGGTGTGGGCGCCGGCGTGCTCTCGGGCGGCCAGCTCGTGCACGGCATGATGCATCCCGAGGCAGGCCACATCCTGGTCACGCGCGACCCGCGCGACACCATTGGCGAGCACAGCGCCTGCCCCTTCCACGACAACTGCCTCGAGGGCCTCATCGCCGGTCCCGGCGTTAAAAAGCGTTGGGATGGCAAGAGCGCCGGAGACATGGCCGATGACCCGGAGGCCATGGACCTGCTCGCAGGCTATCTGGCACAGGCGCTCATGACCTACACGCTATGCTACGCACCGCAAAAGATTATCATCGGCGGCGGCGTGGCCGACCACACCCCCATCGTGCCGCTCGCCCGCAAAAAGTGCGCCGAGATGCTCAACGGCTATATCGTCACGCCCGAGGTCAACGACATCGATACCTACATTGTCAACAACAGCCTCGAGGGCAAGCAGGGCATCATGGGCTGCCTGGCCCTGGGCGCCCAGGCGCTCCAGTAAAGGGTGCATCAACGGCGCACGGCGTAGCCAAGCTCGCAAAACGCCCGGACAAAACCGTCACGCCCCGCAGAAGCCCTCAAACGAACAAAGCCGCCTAGGACCAAGCAAAACGTCCTAGGCGGCCTTTTTGGTGTAAATCAGCGACCGTAAGAGATATCGGAGCACGACGCCTGTCGTCGCCCCGCAGCAGTCGATCATCACATCGGTAATCATGCCGGCGCGACCGGGCACAAAAAGCTGGATCGTCTCGTCGATAGAGGGAACAAGCAGCAAGAACACCGCCGTGGGCAGCAACACATCAAACGTGCGCCGGCCTTCGAGGTCAAAGGCATGCGTCGCCAAGATGCCAAGCACCATGTACTCGGTAAAATGAGCACACTTGCGCACGACGAAGTTGGTCACCCACTCGTATGGAAGCCCCAGGGCCTGCAAAAAGCCGCGAATGGATTCCATGACCGACAGGCTCAACGAACCAGACCCCGTACCGGGAACCAGCGAATTGCCCCAAATGACAAGCACCATGGCGCAGGCGGCAAGCGCCCATTTTCGATCGAGCTTAACCATGCGGCAATTACGCCTCCGCGCGCAGCGGCGTAAAGCTGGCAGTACCGCCCTCGATAACGCTCAGATAGGCACGGCCCGTGCGCTTGACGGCCGCAGACTGCAGACGGTTGATCTCTTCCTCGAGAATCTGATTGACGCGCTCATGGCGGCGGTTTTCCATAACGCCGGCAGCGATAGCCTCGGCGCGCTCGATACCCTCGCGCGAGATACGCGCGGTATCCTCGGGAAGCACGGAGCTGTGGCGGCCGACATAGACGGGAGCAACCGGGACAGGTGAGGCTGCAGGCGTGGGCACCGCCACGGGGGCGGGCTCGGCAGCCTCGGCCATGATCGCCATAGCGGCGGCCCACATGTCCTCGTGGCCCGAATAATCGGCCATGGGGATATCTTCCTCAAGAGAGGCATCGGGGAGACTATCGGTATCCACGCGATCCTGGGCGTCGATAGACGCAGTGATGGCGGCAGGCTCGTCCAAATCGGAGAGATCCACACCCTTGGCATCGGAAATGATGGGCATGCTGGCGAGCTTGGCGTTGTACGGCGCCGCCTCCGCGGCCTGCATTTGGGCCGAAGCCCCCCAAAGCGAGCTTTCGGCAGCACGGCGAGCGGCGACGGTCTCCTCGTCGACAGCCAGGGGCTCATCGGCAAAGGGATCGGCAGCAGGAGCCGGCTGAGCCGCGCTCTGCTGGCCGGCCGAAGCGGCAGCCGCGGCAGAGGTGTATGCAGCCGACGACGCGCCGTTATAGACGGCATTGTTGGCGGCGTTGGCCACAAGCGCCACGAAGGCTGCGGTACTACCCGCAGGGGCGGCGTGAGAGCCCGAGACGGCGCGTGCGGCAGCGGCAATGTCATCGCGATTGTAAGAACCGGTCTTTCCACCGTTGGTGAGCTCATCGATTGCGACCTGGTAGACATCGCGCGAACGCACGGGATCGCAGCTGACCGGGGAATCGTCATCGAGCATGCTGTCGATCATAGACCAGGCCTCGGCCTCATCCATGGCGTTAGCCGCGCGCGCGATGGTGGGAACGCCATCGTCGGCGTGACGGCGCTGGAACGCACCGGTCAGGCCGGAGAGAAATGCGGAAGAAGGCTGTGCGGCATTGGCCTGATCAGCCGGAGCCGCAGGCTGAGGCGCCGCCCCCTGCTGCTGTGCGGGAATCGAGGCGGTCTTGAACTCGTTGTGGGTCCGGCCAAACTGAGCGGCGCCGCCCACGGCATCGGGCTCAAACAGGCGGCCATCGTGCTCGGCACGATACTCGGAGATGCCCAGCGAGACTGCGTAGATGCCCACGCCCGCCACCGCACCAACGGCGAAGGGAACCGCGCCCGCGACAACCGTCTCGTTGACCGACGAGAACGGCAACGTCGCGGCATACATCACCACGGGGGCGGCAAGGCCGATCCCGCAGGAAAGTCCGGCAAGGACTGCTCGTTGTGTTGCATCAGAAGAAGCCATGAGCTCTCCCCATCTTCCAGCACCCAAATCGCATCATTTAGTTGGCTGCGCGAGAGAAGATGAAGCGGGACATGCGTCCCAAAGCAACGGTATATAGTTCGTTTCATCTGCGTTTTCCGTCGCGAAGCTTAAAAGTTATTATGCGAAACCGACCCTCCGATTGCAAGCGATGAGGCCGGATTATGGCTCGAAAACTGCTGCTTGTCGGTCATAAGGTCAAAAAATGTTGCCGAGTGGCGCCGTAAAGAAAGGGCCGGGGCATAAACCCCGGCCCGATTGCCCGTTCTTATGGCGATATAGCGTGCGGCTTTTGGTCTAAAACGTCTGCTCGTAGTCGCTGTGCTTTTTGGCCGAACGCACCAGGAACTCCTGGTTGGTGTTGGTGCCCTTAAGACCCTTAATAAACGACGCCGCCGCGCGCTCGGTGTTGTTCATACCGGCGAGAATGCGACGCAGGCCGAAGACAAACGGGCGCATCTGCTCGTCGACCAGCAGGTCCTCGTTGCGCGTACCGGAGGCAACGGGGTCGATGGCCGGGAAGATGCGACGGTCGGCGAGGTCGCGGTCGAGCTTGAGTTCCATGTTGCCGGTGCCCTTGAACTCCTCAAAAATAACCTCATCCATCTTGGAACCGGTGTCGATAAGGGCGGAGGCGAGGATGGTGAGCGAGCCACCGTTCTCGATATTGCGGGCTGCACCCAGGAAACGCTTGGGCGGATACAAGGCCGCCGAATCGACACCGCCCGAAAGGATGCGGCCCGAAGCGGGTGCCGCCAAGTTGTAGGCGCGGGCAAGACGCGTGATGGAGTCGAGCACCACCACGACATCGCCGCCCAGCTCCACAATGCGCTTGGCACGCTCGATGACGAGCTCGGCCACGCGGGTGTGGTTGTCGGCAGGCATATCGAAGGTCGAGGCCACGACCTCGCCCTTAATGGAGCGCTGCATATCGGTGACCTCTTCGGGGCGCTCGTCGACGAGCAGGCAAATGAGGTGCACCTCGGGGTTGTTGATCGAGATGGACTGGCAGATCTTCTTAAGGATCGTTGTCTTGCCGGCCTTGGGCGGCGACACGATCAGGCCACGCTGGCCCTTGCCGATCGGCGACACGATATCGATGGCGCGACCGGTGATGGAATCCTTGCCGTGCTCCATGCGCAGCGGCTCGTTGGGATAGACCGGGGTAAGGTCGCCGAACTTGGGGCGGTTGCGGATCTGCTCGGGATCCATGCCGTTAACGGTCGTGATCTTGGCGAGGCCGGCTCGCTTGTCGCCGCCGCGCGAGGGGCGCAGCGAACCCTCGATGACATCACCCGTGCGCAGGCGTGCGGAGCGGATGAGGTAAGCGGGGACGAAGGCGTCTTCGTTGGACTTCATGTAACCGTGGGCATGGATGATGCCGGAGTTGTCCGGGCGAATCTGCAGGATGCCCTTAATATCGCGGAAGCCCTCGGCCTTCGCGGCGGTCGTGTAGATCTCCTCGACAAGCTCGGCCTTCTTCTTGCCGGTCGTCTCGATCTCGAACTCTTTTGCCTTCTCGCGCAGCTCGGCTACCTTCATGGCCGCAAGCTCCTCGCGCGAAAGCGTGGGCTCGGTGGGGGCGGCGTTGCGCTCCTTGTTGCGCTGTTTGCGGTCGCGCTGACGGCTGCGGCGGTCGTTGTTGCGATCGTCCTTGCGGTCGTTGCGCTCGTCGTTGCGCTTGTGCTGACGGCGGCTGGGGCGGGCGCCCTCTTCGGTCTCGGTGCCTTCGGTAGCCGCGGCTGCGGTTGCATCGGTGCCGGACGGAGCCTCGCCCTCTGCCTTGGCGTCGGCGTTGGCATGGTTGCTGGGTTCGGCGTCGCCCTGCTGCTCGGCACCCTTGGCCCTCGCGGACTTCTTGCGCGTGCGCTTGGGCTTCTCAGTTGCCGGCTGGTCGACGTTCTCGGCCTCGGAAGCGGCATCGGCGTTTGCCTCGGAGGACTTGTCGTCGACGGGCTTAGCCTCAGCCTTGACCTTCGCCTTCGTCGAGCGCTTTGCCGCGGTGCGACGGCTGCGGCCGGGACGGACATCGGCGGGCTCGGCATCGGCAGATGCGGGAGCCTCGGTGGACGGAGCGTCCTGGACCGGGGCATCGACCGTGGCCGTAGGCTCGGCCGTCACCGCTGCGCCCTGGGCAGCAGCTGCTGCGGCAGCGGCTTTCTCGGCCTCAACATACGCCTTGGGCTTGCGGCCACGACGATGCGGGCGCAGAGCCGGATCAACGACGGGAACCTCGTTGACCTCAGCGTGCACGACGGGCTCAGCGGAGGAAGCGCCCTCCCCTGCCGCAGAACGAGCCGGAGCTTCAGCGACCTCAGGAGTCAGCTGCTCGACGGGCTGCTGCGTCTTGGCTGCCGCACGGCGACGCGTGCGCGGTGCCGTCTTCTCGGCCGACTGTTCAGCAGCAGGAGCCTCGGGGGTGACCGGCGCAGCGAGCTCAGTCAATGCCGCGGCCTCGCGCTCGGCAGCGCGACGGCGGGCACGCACAACCTGGGCCTCGCTAATCTGCGCCAGTGCACGGGCCTGCACGACCTCATCGGAAATGGGGGCCGAAGCATCGGTGGCAACGGGGCGCTTCGCGCGCGTGGTGCGCGTCGTACGACGCTTGGGCTTTTCGGCATCCTCGCCGTCCGCAGCAGGCTTGGCCAAACGACGCGTGCGCTTAGGCTTAGCGGGAGCAGCCTCCTCGCTAGCAACGGGCGTGGTGGGCGCGGCGGCCTTAAGCGCCTCGGGAGCCGAGACCTGCGCCGGCGCGGAAAGCACGGCCTGGTCCGACGTAACCGGTGCAGCGGGAGCCGTTTGCGTCGTCGTTATTTCGTTTTCTTGTTGTTGATCAGACACAGTGTTTGCTCAACTTTCTTTTCAAGCCCTGTGATCACATGCTCCCTGCATAAACCTTCAGGGCGGCTAAACAGTCTAGCTCCGTCAAATACCGACGGACATCATTGATCTGTATAGAGATGATTGCGTTATATACGCAACGTTAGTGTAACACAACCGCAACCACCTGCAACTTAGTCATCGGGGACGTTCTTAAACGACTAGTCAAAAGGGATGCTCTTTACAAAGTTCCGGCGTACACCATCGCCACATCAAAAGCTGCGGTGAAATAGTTCCCAAATCCCGGCCGGCACCCCTCAAGCAGGAACCATTCCACCGCAACTCATAAGAAGAAGGCAGATCAAGCCTCAAGCATCGAGAAAACGGAACAGCTAAGGGACAAGGGCATCGGCCCCAAGATCGATGTGCCACGAATCGCGCCCATCTACTACGTTTGCCCCCGCACCCCTGACCATACTCACTATTTTTCGAAAGTCGCAGACCTGCTACCTGCGGTTTTAATATTGCGATTTTCGGCGTGGTTCGGGGTACGCACTTAAACGTAGTAGATGCCCCCGATTCTTGGCAGAAGGTATCCCACCGCTCCTCCACGGGACAAAAATGATCCGTTTTCCTCCGTCCCCTAGGGTCATTTTCAAAACTATGGCTGTTTACTACGATGAATCGCTCAACCACGACCACGCCAAAAACCGAAATAATAAAACCCCAGCTAGATGGCTTGCACTTTTCGGTGAAAAGCCCGTGTGATTGGAATCCCTCGATTCATCGTAGTAAACCGGTATAGTTGCGATTTGGTAGCATTTTCCAGCAAGCCAAATTGTCTCGCTAAACGCAAAAAGCCCGACCTCCGCATGAACTGCCTCCCATTTCTTGGACATGAGAAATGGGAGGCTTTCTTTATGCGCGT
>DXZZ01000023.1:0-10984 GCA_019419425.1 Collinsella sp.
TACGGCAAGGTCGCGCTTTCCGCCATGCTGCCGGTGCTGTCGCACATGGGCTACCGTATCCATAACTTGCCGACGGCGCTCGTTTCCGACACGCTCAACTACCCCAAGTTCTACATCCACGACACCACCGAGTACGTGCGCCAAAGCCTCGCTATCTGGGAGGAGCTCGGCTTTGAGTTCGACGCCATCTCGACCGGCTTTATCGTGACCGAGGAAGAGACGCGCATCATCTCGGACTTTTGCCACCGCCGCGCGCAAAAGGGCACCAAGGTGTTCGTCGACCCCATCATGGGCGACAACGGCAAGCTCTATGCCGGTGTGCCCGAGTCCACGATTGGCCTTATGCGGCACCTGCTGGAGTGCGCAGACTACGCGGTGCCCAACTACACCGAGGCCTGTCTGCTCACCGATACGCCTATTGCAGAACAGATCACGCCCGATGAGGCCCGCGCCCTTGTGGACGCCGTGCGCGAGCTGGGTGCCAAGTCGGTGGTCATTACGAGCGCCGTGGTCAATGGCACGAACGCGGTTATCGGTTACGACCATGTGGCGGGGGAGTACTTCACGATCCCCTTCGAGCTGATCCCGGTGTACTTCCCGGGTACGGGCGATACGTTCTCGGCCGTGCTTATGGGTCGCGTGATGAGCGGTTGGACGCTTCAGCGCGCCACGGCCGATGCCATGCGCGTGGTGGCCGAGCTTATCGAGCGCAATGCTGCGCAGGAGGATAAGTCTGCCGGCCTGCCCATCGAGGCCTGCCTGGATGTGATTGACCATGAGTAATGCTGGCGAGGGCGGCGTCAAGCCTGCGGGCGAGAACAAGCCGCTCGGCGCGCCGCGTGGCAAGCGTCCGCGTATCCGCGTGAGCTGCGTGGACCAGCTAGGTGCGTGCCGCTGCCACCATGGTCACAAGCCGGGCGACGTTTTTGACTTCGACCGAGACCGCGGCAAGATGTGCGCCATGGCCTGCCATGTGGGCTTTCCCTATATCGATATCCTGCGCTATGGCGGAACCGTGCCTGGCAACGAGCCTGGTACGGCAAAGTTCTGCTGCCCCGAGGTCGATACGCTGAATGTCTGGCTTGCCGAGATCGTCGACGAGTAGTTGAGCGTGGATTATCTCCCGCCGAGAAAATGAGCGTGGATTTTCTCCCGTCTAGAGCGCGCTTGAACGCTCAAAGTGGGAGAAAATCCACGCTCGATTTATATGCGGGAATCCCGACCTCGCTTACGCCTAGGCCTTATCGTCTATATTCTATATGCGAGTAAGGTCAAATTTCTTCATTTCATCCGATTCAGGCGCTAAAAATCTCTGCATTTCATCGATAATAGTCGATATAAATATCTGCATTTCATTTATCGAGGCGATGGGAGAGCTTATGTTGCGCAGGAAAATCGCTGATGAGCTTGATTGTTGGCAGAGATCCATTGAACGAAAGGCGCTGTTCGTCACGGGTTCTCGCCAAATCGGTAAGAGCTACTCGATTCGCGAGTTCGGTAAGTCAAACTACGCAACCTATATCGAGCTCAATCTCGCGGAAAACCGCCAGGCAAAAGACGCCCTCCTCGGGGCGAGGGATGCTGATGACTTCATCAGCAGGGTGACGCTTCTCACGGGCAAGTCGATAGCGCCGGGCAAAACTCTCGTATTTATCGATGAGGTGCAGGAGGCGCCGGACATCATGACGATGGCCAAGTTCCTTGTCGAGGACGGCCGTTGTCGCTGGGCATTCTCGGGGTCCATGCTTGGGACCCAATTCAAGGGCGTCAGGTCTTATCCCGTGGGGTACGTCCATGAGCTCAGGATGTTCCCGCTGGATTTTGAGGAGTTCAGCTGGGCGATTGGGGTGAGCGAAGAGGCGAGGCGCTCGATTCGCGATGCGTGCCGCAACGAGACGCCGGTTCCTGGTTATATTCACGACGCAATGATGGCAAACTTTAGGACCTATATCGTCGTTGGCGGTATGCCGGAGGTCGTGCAGCGATTCCTCGACACGCAGGGTGATCTGGCGTCCGTCCACCAGCTTCAGTCCGAGCTGAACGGGCAATACCGTCGGGATATCTCAAAATACGCGAACGGACGCGCGCTCCAGGTGCAGAGCATTTTCGACCAGCTGCCCGTCATGCTGGAGGGCGAGAACAAGCGTTTCGTGCTCAACTCCATAGACCCCAAGGCGCATTACGAGAAATACCAGCGAGATTTTGTCTGGCTTGTCGATGCCGGCGTTGCTCTCAAGACCGACATCGTGACCGAGCCCAAGTCGCCTTTGCTTAAGACGTCGCGGCCGTCCCAGTTCAAGCTGTACCAGTCCGATACCGGGATGCTGATGGCCCGATATCCCATCGGGGTCGCCCAGGCGGCGTACCTTGACAGCAAGGAGCCCAACCTCGGCGGCGTGTACGAAAACGTAGTGGCCCAGCAGCTGGCTGCTCAAAATCGCCAGCTTTACTACTATCAGACAAAAAAGCGCGGCGAAGTGGATTTTGTGGTCGACGGCCCGGATGGAACGGCTGTTCCGATCGAGGTTAAATCGGGCTCCTATTACCATGCACACGCCGCGTTGAACCATGTGCTTGAAACGGCCGAGTATGGCGTAAAGCGTGGGATTGTTTTCTCGAGAGGCAACGTTGAGCGCAACGGCGCTGTTCTCTATCTGCCTCTGTATGCGACTTGGACCCTTCCGGATGTTTTGGGCGACTCCCGTGCTGAGGGGATAAAGCTGGAGGTCAAACCCGTCTAGGGCCAGTTCCGAATGCCCGGCAACGAGCCCGGTACGGCCAAGTTCTGCTGCCCCGAGGTCGATACGTTAAACGTCTGGCTCGCCGAGATCGTCAACGAGTAATCGAGCGAGGATTTTCTCCCGCCAAGATAACGAGGGTGGATTATCTCCCGTTTTGGACGCAGTTTCGCGCTCAAAGTGGGAGAAAATCCACGCTCGATTTGTATGCGGGAGAAAATCCTCGCTCGCTGCATGTCGATGGTGCGGTTCGTGTGCTCGCGAGCCTACAGTTGTTCGAGCATAGCGGTGCAGCCGGCGAGCACGTCGCGGTAGGTGGCATCGAAGTTGCCGGTGTACCAGGGATCGGCCACATCGCCGGGGCGATCGGTCCAATCGAGCAGGCGTGAGATCTTGCTATCGGGGTCCTTGCCAAAGATACAGTACAGGCCGCGGGCGTTTTCGTCGTCCATATAGACAATGTGGTCCCAGTCGCCATACTCCGCGCGGCGCACCTGACGCGCGCGATGCGCGACGACGGGAATCCCGACCTCGCGCAGCTTGGCAACGGTACCGTGGTGCGGCGGGTTGCCGATCTCCTCGGTTGAGGTCGCGGCGGAATCGATGACAAACTCCGCCTCGCGCCCGGCGCGGCGCACGAGCTCGGTAAACACCGACTCAGCCATCGTCGAGCGGCAGATATTCCCATAACAGATAAACAGTACACGTTGCATGCGCGGTTCCTTTCATATAGAGGGCTGCTAAAGAGTCGAAGCCGGGCGCATGCCAAGTTTTATTTCTTGGCCAGCTTGAAGTAGCGCTCAAATATCAATTCGAAAACGTAATAGAACATCAATCGACTGTCGAGGTCCATGCTGCCCAAGCGGATTTCTTTTTGCACGGTGTAGATAGGGTAGTCGGCTAGTTTCGAGAGAGAATTTCGAGAAAAGCCGGTGAGCGTGACGACCTTGCATCCGCGCGTTTTGGCTATCGATGTGGCGTCAATAGACACCTGCGTCTCACCGCTTACGGAAACGCTGAAGACCAGGTCGTTTTTGCCAAGGAGTTCTGCGTAATGCCTCATGACGTGGCGTTCACTAAGCGTGTCGGTATTCTTGCCCATTATTTTGAGCTTTTCAGCCATCTCGAGGCACGGGTACTTCGAGAAGCCCGAGCAAAAGAACACGATATGCGAGGCGTCCTGGATAAGGCTCACAACCGAATCGATGACCCGGTCGTTAAGCAGATCTTTGGTCTGTACGAGCTGGGTATCAAGAGGAAGTGCCTCGATAGTGAATCGATTGCGGTCGAGCGAGGCGGAATACGATTGTTTGAGCTCCGTAAACCCCGAGAAGCCAAGCTTGTGGGCAAGCCTGACGATTGTATTGGGAGCGACGAAGAACCGTTCAGCAACGCTCTTAAGCGTGACATCGTCAATATCATCACGCAGCTCGATGATGTAGCGCATGATCTCGCTTTCGAGATCGTTGAGCTTGCTCTCGCCAGCTCGCACATGATCATAAAAAGATTCTTGATCTTTCATAAGATGTTTCAGCCCCTCGCACCTCGCCGTACATATGGTACCGCTTTGTGTAGCCAGGTGAGAAATCGGTAATCGGTCAAGATTGCCTATTACCCATGAACTGGGCAAACGTACGTGTCGGCCTACACATATTTGTGTCGTGAGCGAAATCATGTGTCCCCGTTTCGCATTGACCTGCGCAGGGGTTTGCAAATGAGCTCAAGTCGCAAAATAACAATCGAAACGAAGCAAGCCGAGGACAACCGCGGAGCCCAAGGTCTTCGAGAACACCGATCAGCCAACCCTGGAGGGACGGAACATGAAGGATAAGCTCAATATTGTGATCGTTGGCGGCGGCTCCACGTGGTGCCCCGGAATTCTTAAAGCCCTGACCAAGCACATGGACATTCTGCCGCTGAACCGCGTGATGCTCTATGACATCGATGCCGAGCGTCAGCGTCCGATCGGCGAGTTTGGCAAGATCCTCTTCGCCGAGGAGGAGCCCGGTGTGGAGTTTGGTTACACCACCGATAAGGACGAGGCTTACACCGATGTCGACTTTGTGCTCTGCCAGATTCGTACCGGCGGCTACGAGATGCGCAGCAAGGACGAGAAGATTCCGCTGCATATGGGAATCATCGGCCAGGAAACGGTGGGCCCTGGCGGCATGGCTTACGGTATGCGCTCCATGCATGACATGGTTGAGATCGTCAACGACGTTCGCGCTCATAGCCCGGAGGCGTGGATTATCAACTACACCAACCCGGCTGCTATTGTGGCATATGGTCTCGAGCGCGTCCTGCCCGATGAGCATCGCGTCCTCAACATCTGCGACCAGCCTGTCAACCTCATGCGCTCTTACGGTCGCCTGCTCGGTCGCGATATGAGCAAGACGGAGCCCGTGTACTTTGGCCTCAATCACTTCGGTTGGTTCAAGCACATCTACGATGAAGAGGGTCATGACCTCGTCCCGCAGATTAAGGAGTACACGGAGAAGAACGGCTTCCTTCCTGCCGATGCCGAGCAGCGTGACCAGTCCTGGCTTGATACCTACGCCATGGTCAAGGACATGCTCGAGGACTTCCCCGACTATCTGCCCAACACTTATCTGCAGTACTACCTGTATCCCGAGTACAAGGTCGCTCACCTCGACCCCGACTACACTCGCTCCGACGAGGTTATCAACGGCCGTGAGAAGCGCGTATTCGCCGAGTGCGAGCGCGTGGCCCAGGTCGGCACCGCAAAGGGGTCTTCGGTTGTGCAGAACGATGCTCATGGCGATATGATCGTGGAGATTACTTCTGCCATTTACCGCAACACCAACAAGACCTTCATTGTCATCGTGCCCAACAACGGCATTATCGAGGGCATGCCCGATGACGCCATGGTCGAGGTTGCGGCAAGCGTGGGCGCCAATGGCCCGCAGCCCTATGCTGTTGGCAAAATCGGCACCTTCTATCGCGGCCTTATGGAGAACCAGTACGCCTATGAGCGCCTGACTGTTGAGGCTTGGATGGAGGGTTCCTACGAGAAGGCTCTGCAGGCACTCACGCTTAATCGTCTGGTCGGTGACGCAAAGAAGGCTCGCAAAGTGCTCGACAAGCTCATCGAGGCCAATAAGGATTACTGGCCGGAGCTTAAGTAGCTAGTTCCATAGCGCTTGATAACTGTTATGGGGCGTGTGGGCTGTAGAGCTGCACGCCCCGTTTCTTTAAGAGGGGTATCCCATGAACAAAGATGAGCTGCTGGCAAAGTTCCAGCGCCTGGGCAAAGTCCTCATGACGCCTGTCTTGATCCTGCCAATCGCCGGCATCCTTCAGGGCTTTGGCAATGCCTTTACCAGTCCCACCCTTACGGCAGCTGTTCCCTGGCTTGCTGCTCCGGGCTTTGCGATCTTCTTTTCGATTCTCAAGGCCGCTGCCAGCATCGTTATGAACAACATCCCGGTTATCTTCTCGATTTGCCTCGCCTATGGCTTTGCCAAGTCCGAGAAGGCTACCGCGGCGCTTTGTGGCTTTTTGGGCTACATGTGCATGAATTCCGTGATGGGCACGTTCCTTACGGCGACTGGCGTTATCGATCCCGCGAATCTTACGACGGGCCAGAGCACGATCCTCGGCATCACCACGCTCGACACGGGCGTTATCGGCGGTCTTCTGGTGGGCGCAATCGTCGCATGGTTGCATAACCGTTACTACAAGATTGAGCTGCCTGCCGTGTTCTCCATCTTCAACGGCACGCGCTTTATCCCGGCGGTGACGCTGCTCTCATGCAGCATCCTCGCATTGGTCATGTCCTTTGTTTTCCCGTTTATTCAGAACGCTCTCGGTGCGCTGTCCGAGTTCATCAAGACTACGGGTGCCTTTGGTGCATTTGTCTACGGTGCCGGCGAGCGCATGCTCCTGCCTTTTGGCCTGCATCACTTTGTCTATTTGCCGTTCTTCTTCACGTCGCTCGGTGGCGTCGAGACCATCGACGGCCAGACTGTTCAGGGCGCTATCAATATCTACAACGCGATCCTGGGCTCTCCCAGCACGCCGTTTAACATCGAGGTCAGCCGTTTTGTCATGAACGGCAAGGTTATCTTCGCCATGTTCGGCCTGCCCGGCGCTGCACTCGCCTTCTACAAGACGGCGCTTCCCAAGAACAAGAAGAAGACCGCAGCGCTCATGATTGCCATTGTGGTGCCTTGCATCCTCTCCGGCATTACCGAGCCGCTCGAGTACTCCTTCCTGTTTATCGCGCCCATCCTCTACGTGTTCCACGCTCTCATGGCTGGTCTTGCTTATGCGCTGACCTATATCCTGCAGTTCAACGTGGCCGGTTCCGCATCCTTTGGCGGCCCACTCTTGTCGTTGATCTTTAACGGCATTATGGGTGCAGCCAAGGGCTCCAACTGGCAGGTTATCCTGTTCCTCGGCCCCATCTACTTCGTGGTGTACTACTTCGTCTTCAAGTTCATCATTCTTAAGAAGGACCTTAAGACCCCCGGCCGCGAGGAAGAGTCCGACGATGAGGCCGAAAAGGCTCCCAAGACTGTGATCAGCGACCTCATTCCCGCCATCGTTGAGGCAGTGGGCGGCGACAACAACATTAAGTCTGTCGAGGCCTGCTTCACCCGTCTGCGCATCCAGCTCAATGACTGTGACAAGGTGGTTGATGACGCCGAGTTTACCGAAAAGCTCGAAGCGCGTGGCATCGTGCATGTCAATGGCGGCGTGCAGATTGTCTACGGCAACATGGCATCTAACTACGCGACTCAGATGCGCGAGCTGCTGGGCATGGAGTAAACGCCCCACATATCTATAAAATCCGGGATAAAAGGCGGCGGCAGACAATGCGTCTGCCGCCGCCTTTGAGTTGCTCCACGCGCATTTCGTGTACTTCGGATACACGAAAACTGGAAAATCGTGCATTCGAAGTACATGAGATCGAACCACAGCTAAAGGAGCTGGCTTAGCCTGTCGTCAGGTAAGCGTCGCGACTGGAACGATAGACGTTTTAGAGGGAACCTCGCTCTACGCTCTCGCCCGCTTGCGCTCCCAGCGAGCCAGCTTAATCGTCACCAGCGTGAGCGCCCAGGCCACAAGCGAGAACGCGGCACCAACCGCGCCAACGTAGGAAATGCCAACTCCACTTACCACAGCGCCGCCCACTGCGGTGCCAAACGAGATGCCGACGTTAAACGCCATGGGCTCAACCGAACTCGCGAGCACCATCGACTTGGGATGGCGGCTGCGCGCCACGTCCATAAAGTGCGTGATGCATGACACCGAGAACAGGTACATGAGCAGCGCCAGGCTAAAGACAAAGACCAGCGCGAGCGGCATGGTGCCGCCCACGGCAAACAGCCCGAGTAACGCCGCAGCCTGCAGCACAAACGTCACAAGCAGCGCCTTCATGCCAAAGCGCGCGTCGATCCATCCGCCCAAGATGTTCGAGACCAGGCAGAACACGCCGTAGGCCATAAGCGTGGTGCTCGCCTGAACAGTGCCCATGCCCAGCACCTGCTCAAGATAAGGCGTCACGTAGCCGTAGAACACATAGACCGATCCCACGCCAAACAAAAAGATGAGCATGCCGGTGATGATGCTCGGTTCGCGTAGCAGACCCGCCTGCTCGCGGAAGGTAGCGGGTTCGTCGGTCTGTCCGGCGCGCGGCATAAACGCCACGAGCGCTCCGCAGATCAAAACGGCAAAGGTCAGCGTACCGTACATGGCCACGTGCCAGTCGAGCGTGTCGGCCACAAACTTGCCAATCGAGGTCACAAAGACCATCGCCACGGAAAACGCGCCGTACACGACCGAGATGGCAAGCGAAGTTTGCTGCGGGGACAGCAGCTCGGGGATGTACGTCACGCCCACGGCGAGCAGTGCGCCCGAGACGGATCCCAGGACAATGCGCGAGATAAACAGTACCTGGAAGTTGGGCGCCAACGCCATGACCAGATTGCCGAGCACAAAGATAATGCTGTAGCACACGAGCAGCTGGTAACGACGGAAGCGCCCCGTGCTGAGCGCAAGCACCGGCGTCGCGATGGCGTAGACCAGTGCAAAAACGCTGATGAGCTGGCCCGCAGCGGCAAGCGATATGCCGAGTTCCGTCGCCAAGTCACTTTCGATGCCGATGACCACGAACTCGGAGCAGCCGAGCGAGAATCCCAGCAGCACGAGCAGCGCCAGGCAGAGCCTGGTGCGCGCGGGGGAGAGCGCGGCGGCGGTTGACTTACTTTTAGGCGTGGTTGCGGCGGTCAAGGTTGTCACTCCAATGTCGCATGAATAAGCGGGATTCAATCCCTGCAACTCTAACAGAATGTGTCAGGTGCCTGCCTCCTTTGTCGCAGGCTGCGCTTGCCTGTATAGTCGCAATACAGGCGAAGATGGTCTCAGGTACATTGCGGGCGACAGGAGATCCCATGGGTATGCACACGACAAAGGTTGTAGTGGGCGAGGGCAAGTTTGCGCTCGAGGCCCAGTTGACGGTGACGCCGCGAGGCATGGCGGTGTACGCCTGCTCGCCGGAGTTTGCGCACCTGGGCGCCACGGCGCAGGCCATTCCTCGCCCCGAGCCCGGCCGTACGGCGACGGTGAGCATCCTGGCCGTTCCGTGCCATCGAGACGAGATCCCGGCGCACGATATTGCGGCGGCGCTGGCCACGCGCTTTGGCGTGCCCGTTACGGCGAGCACAGGTTTTCATGTCGAGCGGGCGAGCAAGGACGACCTGCAGCGCGTGCTCGACACCACCAAGGAACTCATCGCCGCGCTCGAGGAGGTCGCCACGCGCATCCTGCGCGCCGGCTGGGATGAGGGCGGCGCAGGTGCCGAGGTCGTGGCGGTCGATGCCGCGACCGGCGAGACGCTCGGATCCGTTGACCGCATCGAGGCCCATACCGGCGAGGGCATCCTGCATCAGGCATTTCTGACGCTTTTGGTCGAGGGCCAGGGCGAGGGCGCGCGCCTGCTGCTCTGCCGCCGCAGTCCGCTCAAACGACTGTGGGGCGGGGTGCTGGCCGATAGCTGCGCCGGTCATCCGCTCCCCGGGGAAGACGTCGCGGCCGCCACGGCACGTCGCATCAACGAAGAGCTTGGCATCACGCGCGAGCCCGATCAGCTCAAGCACCTCGGACACGTGGTGTACCGCGAGGACCACGGCGACGGCCGCTGCGAGTGCGAATGGTGCGAGGTCTACCTTGCCCATGTTGAGCCGGGCGAGCTGCATATCAACCAAGAGGAGATCTCGGAAGTGCGCCGCGTGGCCCCGTTCGAGCTTAAAGGCTACCTGCAGGGTCACCCCGAGCAGCTGGCCCCCTGGCTTCGCGAGGCCCTCAGCGACCCATCCATCCGTACGGATCTCGCTATGTGAAACAAAAGACAGTCCCTTTGCCACATCCAAATCGTCACAACATTCGATGAAAATCTCGAAATCGAGGAAAAGCGTCGAATGTTGTGACGGTTTTTGCCCAGAGGATCGCTTCTCATCCAAAAATCCCGCTTGACTGTATTGCCACAACACAGCGCAACGTAAGGGGTGTCCGATAACGGGCGCCCCTTTTTAAGTGGCAACGTGGCCGCGAATCCGGAGCGCCCCCAACAAGAAAGGTGGGGAGATGGAAGCGGAAAAGAAGGCGCTTAAGATCACCAAGCGCGAAATTGGCTTTGTGCTGGGTATCGTTGTCTTTTTGCTGGTGAAGTTTCTTCCTTTGGCGGAGCTGAGCTCGACGGTCGAGCTCACGGTCGGCGGTCAGACCTGTCTGGCACTGACGCTCGCCACGGTGGTGTTCTGGGCATGTGGCGTGGCGCAGCCGGGCTTTGTGGGCCTGCTCTACTGCGCGCTGCTCGTTCTGTTCAAGGTGTGCGTGGACGACACGGGCGCCGCGAGTATCTCGGCGACGGTCGCCTCTACGTTTAGCTCGTGGACCAAAGCCACCATGTGGCTCGTCATCGGCGCCTACCTCATCGCCAGCGCGGTCAAGGAGTCGGGCCTGGGCGAGCGTATCGCCTACGCGTTTATGCTCAAGTTCGTGCGCGATGCCAAGTCGCTCATCATCTCGATCTTCGCGCTCACCTTTGTGCTGTCGCTGCTGATCCCGCATCCGTTCCCCCGCGCCTTCCTCATCCTCGCCGTCGTCTCGGTCATCGCCGAGTCCGCCGGCTACGGTGACGATGACCGCGGCAAGCTCGGATTCCTCGTGTTTGCCGCTGCCGCCCCGGGTTCCATGTTCTTCCTGACGGGCGACTCCACGCT
>DXZZ01000023.1:11084-24015 GCA_019419425.1 Collinsella sp.
TCATCCACATGTTCATGGGCTCGGTCATGGCCGTGCTCGGCGTGTGCGTGCCGGCGTTCATCAGCTTCGCGGCCGGCTCCAGCGTAAGCCCGCTCGCCGTGGCGCTCATCGTCTTCACGTCCATCAACATCCACTACATCCTGCCGTTCCACAACCTGCCGATCCTTATCGGCGAGGGCAAGGACGCCGGCGGCTACACCTCCAAAGAGGCTATGCGCATGGGCATTCCCCTCACTGTGGTCGTCTTTATCGTCGTGCTGGTCGAGGCCGCCTGGTTCCACCTCTTTGGCCTGATGTAAGCGGTCGAGCGCTTGGGCTGTAAGCAGCCGAGTGCTCGAACTGCGAGTGGCCGAGCGTCCCATCTATGGGCGCCATGGCCCCACTACGTTCCCCAGTCCGGCGGCACTCCCGCCGCCGGGCACTCTCCCGAAAGGAGCACGCTATGTCCACTACCGATGCTTCCCAGATCCACGACCTGCGCTCCGCACTCGACTTTTTGCGCAAGATGCCGGGCCAGCTGCTCGAGACCGACACCCAGGTCGATCCCGATGCCGAGGTCTCGGGCGTCTATCGCCACGTCGGTGCCGGCGGCACCGTTATGCGTCCGACCAAAGAGGGTCCGGCGATGGTCTTCAACAACGTCAAGGGCTTTGACGACGCCAAGGTCTGCATCGGCATGCTTGCCAGCCGCAAGCGCGTTGCCGCCCTGCTCGACCTGGATGAGGAGCACCTGGGCCTCGAGATCGGTAAGCGCTTCGAGAACCTGATCGCGCCTACGCAGATCGCCGAGGGCAAGCATGTCGACTGCCAGGAGGTCGTGTGCAAGGCGACCGACGAGGGCTTTGACCTGCGCAAGATCGTCCCCGCTCCCACCAACACGCCCGTCGACGGCGGCCCCTACATCACCATGGGCCTCGCCTACGGCACGAGCCCCGACGGCTCCCAGTCCGACGTGACCATCCACCGCTTCTCCTGCGTCGACAAGGACAAGCTCGCCATGTGGATCACTCCGGGTAGCCGTCACCTGGGCGCGTTCTTTGACGAGTACTGCCAGCGCGGCGAGGACATGCCCATCTCCATCTCCATCGGCCTGGACCCCGCCGTGTACATGTGCTGTGGCTTCGAGGCGCCCACCACGCCGCTCGGCTTTAACGAGCTGCAGATCGCCGGCGCCCTGCGCGGCCACGCCGTCGAGCTTGCCGACTGCGTCACCGTTCCGCAGAAGTGCATTGCCAATGCCGAGTACGTGCTCGAGGGCTACCTCATGCACGACGAGACCATCAACGAGGACGTCAACGGCCACGGCTACGCCATGCCCGAGTTCCCCGGTTACACCGGTGGCGCCAAGGTCTGCCCGGTGATCAAGATCACCGCCGTTACCACGCGCGTCAACCCCATTATGGAGAGCTGCATCGGTCCTTCGCACGAGCACGTGTCCATGGCCGGTATCCCCACCGAGGCCTCCATCTACAAGATGGTCGAGACCGCCATCCCGGGCCGTCTGCTCAACGTCCACGCCGCTCCCTGCGGCGGCGGCAAGTTCGTTGCTATCATGCAGTTCAAGAAGTCGAGCAAAAATGACGAGGGCCGTCAGCGCAACGCCGCCATGCTCGCCTTCTCGGCGTTCTCCGAGCTCAAGCACGTCATCCTTGTTGACGAGGATGTCGATATCTTCGATATGAGCGACGTGATGTGGGCCATGACCACGCGCTTCCAGGCCGACGTGGACCTCATCACCATCCCCGGTTGCCACTGCCACGTGCTCGATCCGTCCAACGACCCCGCGTTCGACCCCACGATCCGCGAGCACGGCATCGCCTGCAAGGCCATCTTCGACTGCACGGTCCCGTTCGACCTCAAGAAGAACTTCATCCGCTCGCAGTTCATGGAGATCGACAAGGACAAGTGGGCCAAGGAGATTGCTTTCTAAGGTTCCGGCGTTCTACCGAACGTCGGACCACTCGACGCTGCGCCCGCGCCTGGCGGGCAATCTGCCCCTCAACTGCGAAGGCATGGGCATAAGCCCTATGCCTTCTTGTTTCGGGGCACCTTGCCTCGCCAGACGCGCGCTCGCTGACATTGCCCGACCTATAGCTGCCATTTTGTTGTTAGGAGTTGTCATGCCTGAGTCTTCTGTCCGTCCCCGTCGCATCGTCGTTGGCGTTTCGGGCGCCAGCGGTGCCGCGCTGGGCCTTGAGTGCCTCAAATGCCTGCGCCAGGCCGGCGCCGAGTCGGCGCTTGTCGTCACGCGCGGGGGAGAGATCACCATCGAGCAGGAGCTCGGCATGACGCTCGACGAGTTTGTCGCGCACGCCGATGTGGTCTACGACAACAAGAACATCGGCGCCGCCATCGCAAGCGGCACCTATCCGGTCGACGGTATGATCGTGGCCCCCTGCTCCATGAAGACGCTCGCCGGCATTGCGAGCGGCTACAGCGAAAACCTGTTGTTGCGCGCGGCCGACGTGCAGATGAAAGAGCAGCGCCGCCTGGTGCTCATGGTGCGCGAGACGCCCTTCAGCGCCATTCATGTCGACAACATGGCGCGTCTGGCGCGCGTACCGGGCGTCATGCTCATGCCGCCCATGCTCACGTTTTACAACGGCCCCGCCACGCTCGATGACGCGGTGCACCACATCGCCGCCAAGGCGCTCGAGGCCGTCGGCGTGTCATGCGCAAACTATAAGCGCTGGTCATAGGCGTCTTTAGGGTAGGATACGAGTAGTGTTTGAGCCCGCTGCCCCTGTGGGCGGCGGGCTTTGTGCGCTAAAAGGATGTGTCAGGAGGACTTATGCAGACGGGCATGTATGCGATTAGCGAGATGGCGAGCTTGTTTAATGTTTCGCGCCAAACGCTCATCTACTACGACAAGATCGGCCTGTTTAAGCCCGCCGTGGTGAACGAAAAGGGCTACCGTTTCTATTCGCCTACGCAGATCCCGCTCATGCGTCTGATCTGCATGCTGCGCGACCTGGGGCTCGAACTCGACGAGATTGACCGCCTGACCTCGACGTTCGACATTGGCGAGATGACCGATCACCTGCGCTCGCGGGTGCAGGCGCTCGACGAGCAGATTGCCGGGCTCAAAGCCGAGCGCGCGAGCGTGCAGGAGCGGCTGAGTTTTTACGACGAGGCGGTCTACTGGCGCGAGCGCGAGGGCAAGCCGGAGCTCAAGCAATTCGAGCGCCGCTACGTGGTCTTTGAGGAGTTTCCGGGCGATATAGAGCGCGGCCGCTCGATGCTTCACCCCACGCTCATGCGGGCAATCCTGCGCATGCGTGCGCTGACGGGCACGCGTCCCATGCGCGGCTGGGGCGCCATGCTGCGTCGCGAGGCGCTGCATTCCGACGACCCTATCGCCGGTGCCGGCTCCTTTGCCGTGCTGCCGCGCGGTGCCGAGGAAATGCTGCCGAGCGATGCTGCCGAGCTGGCAGAGATCGGCATCGAAGTGCTGCCCGAGGGCACATACCTGTGCATGAGCCGCTGGGGCATGCCGTACGAGCCCGAGGGCATCCGCGCCGTCGTGGCCTGCATGGACAAGCACGCGCTCCAGCCCATCGGCAACGCTTTCGACTTTTGCTACCTCGATACCACGAGCTACGACGAGTCCCACCAAGAGGACTTCTGCTGCATCCAAATCCCCGTCGCCCTCTAGATGTGACAAGGGGACTGCTCCTTCGTCACATTCGTGGTGTGGCTGCTGCCCAAACCGTCACAACATTCGATGAAAATCTCGAAAACGAGGAAAAGCGTCGAATGTTGTGACGCTTTTCCTGTCTGCGCCGGCGAGCTCCCGTGTCATCTGGGGGTATAAGGCTAGCAAGTGTTTATTTGCGAGGCCAAGGGGGCGCCCCGTATGGATATCGATAACTTTGAATGGTGGTATAGCGAGGGCGAGGCTCCGGACGAGGAGTGGGACGAGCCCGCGCCGCGTGACGTGTCGAGCGACGAGGACGAGACCGGCAGCGATGCTGCTGCCGAGCCTGACGCCGCCTCCGATGCCGCCGAGCCCCTGACCTTTGAGCAGGCTTGGGCCCAGGCTGAGGCCGACGAGGCAAAGGCCGATGCCACGGCCACACTGGGTGAGCCAGCCGACATGTCCATCTCGCCGGCAAAGACCCCGCAGCCGCGTCACACTATCGATCCCGACAGCACGGCATCCTTCAGCATTCTCGACGTGCCCTCGCAGGGTGCCCAGGCGCCTGCGCCCACGCATCGCCCCGATCTGGCTCGCGAGGAAGATGCGGGACGTCGCTCTCCGCTTGGCCCCATCCTTATCGCCTTCATGGCCGGCGTTATCGCATGCTCGGTAATTGGAAACGTCTGGAGCCATGTTGAACAACAACGAAAAGACGCCGCCAAGGTCGAGATGTCCGTCGAACAATCGCTCAGCCGCACGCGCTCGGTGCATGTATCGGTCGAGGTCAAGGACGGCGCGACGTGGGACACCGCGCGCGGCGACAGCCAGATGCTCGTCCATATCGTGGGTCGCACGCTCAAGGGGCAAGCGATCGACGAGTACCAATACGTCAATTCCGAAGGTGACGGCATCGAGCTCAAGCCCGGCGACTACGAGCTCACGGTCGATGAGCCGCCCGTCGCCACCGACGGCACGCGTTACCGTGCCTCAAAGCGCATGGTTCCGGTGAGTTTTAATTCACAGGCGCCCGATACGGTCGATAGCACGCCGCAGGGCGGGTTTGACCTTTACGCTATTGCTCAATAACTGCACCTGTCGCTCAACCCCGCCGCCAAGAGTGGGACAATAGCCCTCGACACCGTTGTTTACTATTGGAGGAAGTAGCATGTCCACCGTCACTACCATCAAGCGCGGCGGCCTCATCGCGGCCATCGATTCCATGGGCGCCCAGCTCACGAGCCTTGCCCTCAACGGCAACGAGTATCTGTGGCAGGGCGACCCGGCCTTTTGGGGCAAGCATGCGCCTATCCTGTTCCCCATCGTGGGATCGCTGCGCAACAACATGGCGACATCTGCGGCCGGCACCTGCGAGATGCCGCGCCACGGACTCGCTCGCATCGTCGAGCACAAGCTGGTCGAGGTCTCCGAGGACGGCTCGTCCGTCACCTACGAGATCACCGACACGCCCGAGTCACTCAAGGCTTTCCCCTTCCACTTTAAGCTCAACATGACCTATGCCCTAACCGGCGACGCCACGCTTACCCAGACCTTTGCCGTCACCAACACCGGCGACGTGGACCTGCCGTTCTCGGTAGGCGGTCACCCTGCATTTAACGTGCCCGCCCCCGGTGCCGAGGACGAGGCGTTCGAGGATTACGAATTAGCGTTTACCGAGGCTTGGACTAACGAGGCTCCTATCATCACGCCCGACGGTCTTATGACGTTTGAGGGTAGCTACAAGGCTCCCGATAACTCGGACGTGCTGCCCATCACGCACCGTAGCTTCGATAACGACGCCATCATGTTCACCGATACCCCGGGCTCCACGCTCACGCTGCGCGGTCGCAAGTCGGGCCATGGCGTCAAGATCGACTTTGAGGGCTTTAAGTATATCGGCGTGTGGTCTGCCGCCAACGACGCCCCGTTTGTGGCGCTCGAGCCCTGGACCGGCCACACCACCATGGACACCGAGGACGACGTCTTCGAGCACAAGGTCAACACCATCACGCTGGCTCCCGGCGCTACCGACAAGCGCACCTTTAGCGTCACGTTGCTCTAGAGGTTCCGCCGTTCTAACGAACGACGGACCGGTCGACGCTGCGCGCCACCCAGAGCGACAATTTGCCATTCAAAAGGCAAGGCATGACCAGAAGGTCTATGCCTTGCCTTTTTCATGCCAACTTGTTCGCTCTGGGTGGCGCTCGCTGACATTGTCAAAACATCGGCGTCGCCGTTTCCGTCAAGGGTTTGGTGCATGGGGGACAGGTTGCTTTGCGCCAATCGTCCCCGTGTGTCTATTAATATTTCGCGCACATGCCGCGTTGCTGGTTGCGGGCGTATATCCTGTTTTATTGTCAGCAAAGCAAAACAGGAAGGCACCAGATGCAACCTCGACTACAGCGCGACGCGTATACCCAGCCGGTGTGCAGCCGTCGCATCTTTTTGGGTAGCGCCCTCGCTGCGAGCGCAACCGTTGTCGCCGGCGCGCTTGCCGGCTGCCAGCGTCCGTCCACACTCAAGGTGGTCCAGCCCACGACGGGCGGCGGTCGCGATGACCTGTCCGATTCCGTTATCGGCAAGGATAAGATCCGCATTGGCATGGAGGCGGCCTACGCCCCGTACAACTGGCAGGTTTCCGAGGCCAGTGAGTACACCATCCCCATCGACAATGTGCAGGGCGCCTATGCCGACGGCTACGACGTGCAGATCGCCAAGATCGTCTGCAAGGCCCTCGGCGGCGAGCCTGTTGCCGTCAAGCAGAGCTTCTCGGGCCTTATCGATTCGCTCAACAACGGCCAGATCGATCTCATCATCGCCGGCATGAGCGCCACGCCCGAGCGCGAGGAGTCCGTCGGCTTCTCCGACCCGTACTTCATTGGCTACTTTGGCCTGTTTGTAAAAGAGGGCTCGTCCTACCAAAACGCGACCAAGCTCAGCGACTTTAGCGGCGCCACGGTGCTCGGCCAAAAGGACACGATGCTCGACACCGTCATTGACGAGATCCCGGGCGTCGTCCACAAAAATCCGGTCGATTCGGTACCCACGGTGTTCTCGAACCTGCTGCAGGGCACTTGTGACGCCGTGACCTACAACACCGAAAACGAGAAGGGCTATATGGCCCAAAACCCGGGCATCGTGCCCATTCGCTTTGCGGAGGGCGAGGGCTTTAAGCAGGAGGTTACGACAAACGTCGGCTGCCGCAAGGGCTCGGACAAGCTGCTCAAACTTATCAATAAGACGCTCAAGGGCATCAGCCAAGAGGAACGCGACCAGATGTGGGACGCGTGCCTCGATCGTCAGCCGGCATAGGGAGGCAGCATGAAAGCTATCAATCGTCTGGCCTCCTTTATCAAGGCCGACCACCGTTATGTGTATCTAGGCACGAGCGCCATCGCGGCGCTCGGTCTGGCGTTTAGTCAGCGCAACCCCACGCCGCTGAGCTTCTTGGCGCCCACGGGCGTGTTCCAGGACTGCTTCTGGGCGATTCTTTGGGCCTGGCTCGTCGTGTCGGCGGCGGCGTTGGTCACCAAGCTCATGCACTGGAGCGACTATCGCCAAAAGTCGCCGTTTGCATCCGAGCGTTGCCGTCGCGGCGCGCGCCTGGGCAGCTATGTCGTGGTTGCCATCGCGGCGATCTTCTTTATCGACCGCTGCGTCATGTCGTTTATCGACCTGGTGCAGGTGAGCATTGTCTCGGACTCCAATCCCAGCGACTTTCTGTCGAGCCTGGTCTACATGACCTACAAGAGCGGGGACTTCTTTATCCGCGGCATCGAGATCACCATCGCGCTTGCGACCTTCGGTACCGTCATCGCATTCTTCCTGGCGCTGCTCTTTGTGTTCCTGCGTATTCAGACCTTCGATCGCGTGGACAACGACCTGGTGCGCTTCTTTAAGAGCATCGGCCGCGGCTTTGCGACCATCTACTCCACCATCGTGCGCGGCACGCCCATGATGGTCCAGGGCCTGCTCATCTATTACGCGGGCTTCACCGTTTTGCGCGGCATGGGCTTCGAGACCGCTCAGGCCAACCAGATTTGGAGTACCTTCACCGCCGGCCTCGTCACCATCTCGCTCAACTCCACCGCCTACATGATGGAAGTCCTGCGCGGCGGCATCGAGTCCATCGACCCCGGCCAGGCCGAGGCGGCGCGTTCGCTGGGCCTGTCGCAGTGGCAGGCCATGCGCAAAGTCGTGTTTCCCCAGGGCATTAAAAACGCGATCCCGGCGCTCACCAACGAGCTCATCATCAACATCAAGGACTCGTCGGTGCTCTCGGTCATCGGCGTGTTCGACCTCATGTACGCCACTACCACCGTCGCCGGCGTGTACTACCGCCAGATGGAGGTCTACTGCGTAGCGCTCGTGGTCTACCTGATCCTGACGTTCGTGGCAGGCCGCCTGCTCGAGGCCTTTGGCAAAAAGCTCGGCGCCGAGGCTCCTGCCACGCTGCCCAGCTCTAACTAGGCTTAAGACGAGGAGAATCATCATGGCAGATACCGCCACTACCGGCACCGCGGCCGCCGCACAAACTAAAGAGTCACTCATCCGCGTCGAGGGCCTGCGCAAGAGCTTCGGCTCGCTCGAGGTGCTCAAGGGTATCGACTTGTCCGTCAATCCCGGCGAGGTCGTCACCATCATCGGTGCTTCGGGTTCGGGCAAATCGACCTTTCTGCGCTGCCTCAACCTGCTCGAGACCCCGGACGCGGGCCACATCTGGTTCCACGGCCAGGACCTTACGGCCGAGCGCTGCAACATCAATAAACTCCGCGAGGACATCGGCATGGTGTTCCAGGGCTTTAACCTGTTCAACAACATGGACGTGCTCGACAACTGCACGCTCGCGCCCGTCACGCTCAAAAAGATGAGCAAGGCCGAGGCCGAGAAGGTCGCGATGGAGCATCTGACGAGCGTGGGGCTCGAAAAGTTCGCGCACGCCGCCGTGGGCCGCCTGTCCGGTGGTCAAAAACAGCGCGTGGCCATCGCCCGTGCCCTGTGCATGAATCCGCAGATCATGCTGTTTGACGAGCCGACCTCGGCGCTCGACCCCGAGATCGTGGGCGAGGTGCTCGAGGTCATGCGCAAGCTCGCTGCCGACGGCATGACCATGGTCGTCGTCACGCATGAGATGGCCTTTGCCCGAACCGTATCCGACCGCGTGGTCTTTATGGACAAGGGCGTGGTACTCGAGGACGCCGCGCCGGCCGAGCTCTTCGGCAATCCCAAGCACCAGCGCACTCGCGAGTTCCTCTCTCGCTATCTCGAGGACAAATAACCGGCGCAAACGCCTACGTTGCAGGGCCGCTCCCGTGGGGCGGCCTTTGTCGTCACAATCGAAAGGATGTCATGGCCGAGGTTTGGCGCTTCTTTGCGCATGAGGACGATTTTGCCGATATGGACGAGGCCGGCGCGTGCGAGCGCTTGGGCCGCGTGCTGTCGTTTCCGACCATCTCGAGCATGGATGCCGAGGCGGTGGACTGGCAGCCCTTCGACGACCTGCGCGCCTATATGCAGCAGGCCTGGCCGCGCGTGTTTGCGGCGGGCGAGGTCGAGCTTATCGACCACTCGCTGTTGGTGACGCTTGGCGGTTCCGACTCCGCCCTCAAACCCGTCATGCTCATGGGCCACATGGACGTGGTCCCCGTGGTGCCGGGTACCGAGGCCGACTGGACGCACGCCCCCTTTAGCGGACAGGTGGACGACACCTACATTTGGGGTCGCGGCGCTATCGACATGAAGGATCAGGTCGCAGGCATTCTCGAGGCGGTTGAGTATGCGTTGGCGCACGGCTGGGAGCACAAGCGTTCGCTGTTGCTCGCCTTTGGCCAGGACGAGGAAACCACGCAGTACGGCGCTGGAGCTATCGGCCGCGTGCTCGAGGAGCGCGGTGTTGAACTTGAATAACTGATCGACGAGGGTGACTACCGTATTGTTTCGGCTGCCGAGTACAACGCGGGCGAGGGTTGGCTCATGCACGCCGACCTGGCTGAGAAGGGTTATGCCGACATTGTGCTCAAGACAAAGAGCGCGGGTGGGCATTCTTCCAACCCCTACGGCGGCACGTCGCTCGAGGTGTTGAGCCGTGCCATCACCGCAATCTGCGATATCGAGTGGCCGACGCGCGTGACCGATTTGCTTGCCGCCCAGCTTGTCGAGTTGGGGCTGTACACCGCCGATGAAATTGCCGCCAACGGGGATGCCATTGTCCGCGATTGCCTCGCCAGCAAAAAGCTCTATCCGCTGGTGACGACCACCTGCGCGCCCACGCAGATCGAGGGCGGCAGCACCGGTGCCAACGTAATGCCGCAGGATATGTGGGCCAACATTAACTTCCGCATGCTCGAGGGCATGAGCGTGGCCGACGTTGTGGCGCGCTGCCGTGGGGCGGTTGCCGGGGCGGACCTTGCCGGGCGTGTCGAAGTGGAGCTGGGCCCCGGCAGCTCCGAACCCTCTCCGTCCCCGCGCATCGGTGGTTCCGGCCTCGAGACGGTTCGCTCCATCGCCGCCCGCTATTTCCGTGATCCAGAGGGGACGGAGGAAAACGGATCATCAGCGGCGGGCGGAGCTCCTATCGGTATCGTTCCCTCGACCGTGATTGGCGCGACCGATGCTGCCAACTACCAGCGCATTTGCCCCGAGTGCATTCGCTTCTCGGCCTTTGTGGTAGACGATGACGAGTGCGAGCGCGGTGTCCACGGCACCAACGAGCGCATCACCCGCCGCGCCTACCTCCAGGGCGTACGCTTTTTCATCGCTCTGCTTCAAACGCTCTAGAATGTGACAAAGCGACAGTCCCTTTGTTAGCCGTTGGGGACGTTCTTAAACGACTAGTCGTTAATGAACGTCCCCAACGGCTATGTCCACTCATTCCGTGCGGGTTATATGCAGGTTTGCCTGCGCACGCTATCATGTATGGGTTAGACCGCAACTATGTACCCCATACGCGAAGGGATGCGCATGTATCTGAAGATCGACATGTTCTAGCCGGGCTTACCCCCGCAGCGGCGCCGCGCGCCCCATCAACTCTGCCGATTTTCACCTTCACGCATATAAAGGAGTCCCGCCATGCGCGACAAGCTCGAAAAGATCATCAAGGCCTATGAGGAGCTCGAGAAGAAGCTTTCCGACCCGGCCGTTGCCTCCGACATCAAGGAGTTCACGCGTCTCAACAAGGAGTACGCGCACCAGTCCGACCTCATCGCCGCCTCGCGCGAGTACATCGGCGCGCTCGATGACATCGAGGCTGCCAAGGAAATGCTCCACGATACGACCGATGCCGATGAGAAGGAGATGCTCCAGATGGACATCTCCGAAAACGAGGCCAAGCTTCCCCAGCTCGAGGAAGACATTAAGTACATGCTCATCCCGAGCGACCCCAACGACGACAAGAACACCATCGTCGAGATTCGCTCCGCCGCCGGTGGTGACGAGGCGGCTATCTTTGCCGGCGATCTGTACAAGATGTATCAGCGCTTCTGCGAGTCGCGCGGCTGGAAGACCACCGTGCTCGACTCCAGCCCCAGCGAGGCCGGCGGCTTTAAGTCCGTCGAGTTCAAGGTCGAGGGCGACCGCGTCTACTCCGTCATGAAGTTCGAGTCCGGCGTGCACCGCGTCCAGCGCGTTCCCAAGACCGAGTCCCAGGGTCGCATCCAGACCTCCACGGCAACCGTCGCCGTGCTTCCCGAGGCCGAGGAGATCGACGTTCAGATCAACCAGTCCGACCTGCGCATCGATACCTACTGTGCCTCCGGCCCTGGCGGTCAGTGCGTTAACACCACCTACTCCGCCGTGCGCATCACCCACCTGCCCACCAACACCGTGGTGCAGTCGCAGGAACAGCGCTCCCAGATCCAGAACCGCGAAGTCTGCATGCAGATGCTGCGCGCCCGTCTGTACGAGATGGAGCTCGAGAAGCAGCAGGCGGAGCTCGGTGCCGAGCGCCAGAGCCAGATCGGCCACGGCAACCGTTCCGAGAAGATCCGTACCTACAACCAGCCCCAGGACCGCGTGACCGATCACCGCATCGGCTTCAACTCCACCTACAACGGCGTCCTCCTGGGCGACCAGCTCGGCACCGTCATCGAGGCGCTCGCCGCCGCCGAGCGTGCCGAGAAGCTGGCACAGGCAGTTTAAGTTACGGCGTTTTACCAAACGCCGTAACGGCTCGACGCTGCAAACGCCCCTAAGCGGCAATCTGACGTTCAATCGTCGGTCGCGTACCGAAGTACGCTTCCCTCCTCTTTCACGTCACCTTGCTCGCTTAGGGGCGTTTTCGCTGACTTATGCTCAACCTGCGGGGTTTCCAAGGTAGTCATTGGGGACGTTCTTAAATGACTAGGTTGTGCACATTGCTTTGAGATGTTATTTAATCGGCTTTGATGGCCATTAAGCCAGCTACCTGCTTAAAGCAATTAACGGCGTGCATATTCTGCCGAAAATATTGCTCAAATAATCGTCCAAGAAGTCGCAGTGCATTTTTTGATGCGTCGCGCGTCAAGTGATTTGGCAAGTTCTTGGCTAGATATTGGTTAGTTTTGGGGCAACCTTGCCAAAATCTTGACGGATTCAAATATGAACGTCGACGAATGAGCACTTTGGACGGGGTCAAACCAAAAATCTGGGCTGATTCTCGATAATCGCCTTCAATCGTCTCTTGCCAAGCGCTGGCCTCGCGTACAATCTGCTCCGACATTCGCGCGCCGCCCGGCGCTTGAGAGGGGAGGGCCCCATGGCAAACGAGATCTGGACCATCAAGCGTTGTCTCGAGTGGACCAAGGAGTACCTGGCCGAGCGCGGCGAGGAGCATCCCCGTCTTTCCGCCGAGTGGCTGCTGTGCGCCGCCACGGGCCTGGCGCGCATTGACCTATATATGCGTATGGACGAGACGCTTAACGCGGCCCAGCTCGAGACCATGCATGCGGCCGTCGTTCGTCGCGCCAAAGGCGAGCCGCTGCAGTACATCACCGGCAGCACGCAGTTTCGCATGATTGACGTCGCGTGCGCTCCCGGTGTGCTCATTCCGCGCCCCGAAACCGAGATGCTCGTCGAGGAAGTCCTCAATTATCTGGATGCCGAGGTGCTGAGCCCCGAGGCCGCTGCCCGTCAGCGTGTTGAGCTGCCTTGGAACGATGAGGTCGAGGAGGCACGCAAGGCCGAGGCCGCGCTGGCAGACGAACGGGCGACTGCCGAGCGCCGTGCCGCTAATCTGACGGCTGCCGATGAGGCGGCGCTAGGCGGCGACGTACTGGGCAGCCGTGCCTATGCCGAGGAACTGGCCGATCGCGAGGCCGA
>DXZZ01000024.1:0-18573 GCA_019419425.1 Collinsella sp.
GGTGATGGCGCGTTTCTTTCGACGTAAGGGCCTAAACATCGTTGGCTTCCTTTCTGGTCGTGCGTGGTTGCTGCAAAAACTATAGCGAAACGGATCCGTTTTTCTTGATGCGGGCGAGTATGTTTTTGAGCTTGTTAAAGTCGATCGGTTTGGACAGATGGGCGTTCATGCCGGCATCGTGTGCCGCCTTGGCGTCCTCGACAAAGGCATTGGCGGTGAGCGCGATGATGGGGATATCGGCTGCATCGACCTTCTCGCTCAGACGAATCGCGCGGGTTGCCTCGTAGCCGTCCATGCCCGGCATCATAATGTCCATCAGGATCGCATCGAAGCTGCCGGCGGGATGCGACAGGTACAGATCGACGGCTTCGTTGCCGTTGGCGGCGCGGGTGACCACGACGCCTTCGGATTCTAGCAGCGCCTGGGCAATCTCGGCATTCAATTCGTTGTCTTCGGCGAGCAGCACGTTCATGTTGACGAGCGAGCAGTCGAGCGCTCTCTCGACCGTATTCGCCCGCGCCTGGGGGTTCTTGTCGATATCGAGCGGAATCTGGACGTTGAACGTACTCCCCACGCCAACCTCACTCGAAATCTCAATCGTACCGCCCATCAGTTCAATAAGCGACTTGACGATTGGCATACCCATGCCGGTTCCTTGGAACTTGCTGCGCGCATCGTCACCTTCTTGGGCAAACGGCTCATAGATATGCTTTAAAAACTCGGGAGCCATGCCAATGCCGGTATCCGAAACGCTAAAGCAAAAGAGCACGCGCCCGTTATCGAGTGGCTTGGTCTTTGAGCTAAAGGTGACGGAGCCGCCGCGTTTGTTGTACTTAATGCTATTGTCTAACAGGTTGATCATGATCTGTCGGATATGGGTGGGACTGCCGATCATGTATGGTCCCGTGGCGTACGGCAGACTATTGTCCTGCATTGTGATGCCGTTACTGGACGCGCGGAGCTTGCATAGCACCAGCGTATCGTCACAGAGCTCCTTGAGGTTAAAGGGCACATGTTCCAGTGTTAGCTTGCGGTCTTCGATTTTGCCCATCTCGAGGATGTCGTTGATCAGCGAGAGTAGGTGATTGGCGGCAACGCGCGCCTTGGCACGGCTCTCGCGGGCGACTTGCATATCGCCTTCCTTCAATTCCTCGATCTCGATAAGGCCTAGGATGCCGTTGAGCGGCGTACGGATGTCGTGGCTCATGCGCGTGAGGAAAGCGGTTTTGGCGGCGTTGGCGGCATCGGCTTTCTGCCGTTCCTCCTGTGCGCGGTAAAGCGACCAGACAAGGATGACGATGCCGGTGAGCAAAATGCAGATGACGACTGCCGCAATGACGATGCGGTTGCGGTAGAGAAGTCGGAACGCATCCGATTCTTGCGCCGAGTACGATGTGGGGAAATAGCTGTTTGCAGAGAGCGATTCACCTGCATTGACGATGCCCTTATTGATGATTCCCAGCAGCTCGGGCTTGCCGCGCGAAATTAAACACGATAGTTGTGCCGTGTTGGTGAGTTCCTGTGTTTCGAAATCCTCGATGTCGTAGATGTCGCGGAGAGTTTTCAGGCGCGTGCTGGGGACAATGATGCAACGTGCCTTCCCCTCATCGAGGGCTTTGAGCACCTCGCCGTCATTCGAATACTCGGTTACCGTTGCGTTCGGAAAGAGACTTTCGAGCTCAAAACGGTTAACGATTGTGCTCTTTGTACAAGCGATGTTCTTAAGGTCGCTGTTCAGGTTTTTGCCACTGTGAATGGCGGTCAGCGAAACCGTTCCCATCGAGTTTGACTGGATGACCCCTGTCTGCTCGGCGAGCCAGTAGTCGCGAAACAACGGCAGGGCGACATCGATGGTTCCGTTGGAAAGGGCTTTGATCATTTGCTTGTTGTTCGAGAGTGCGATTGTTTTGACCGTAATGTCAAACTTGTCGTGCAACGTCGTTGCAAGCGAGGCGAGCGACCCTTCCATCTCGCCGTCGTCATTTTGCGTACAGTAGGGAAGTTGGTTTTTAAGATAGCCGAGCGTGATGGTATTGCCGTTTTCTTTGAGCCAGGTGGTCTCGGTGCCGGTGAGCGATGACGAGCCACTGTTTTGGGTCGAGTAACTCGTTTTGACTTCCTCGTTATAGCGCGGGTTATCGCGGGCGATGGTCGTCATGGCGGCGTTGATGTCGTTCATCAGGTCAGGGCGGCTTTTGGGAACGGCAAAATAGTAGTCGCTCGAGCCTACGTAGAACATGGGTGACGCATCGGGCGACGAAATGGTGTCGTTCATGATGACGGCGTCGACCTCGCCGTCTGCAAGCGCCTCAAAGAGGGCGCTGCCGGTGTCGATTTCTTTATAGGTGCAGGTAACGTCTTCGTTGGCGAGCCACTGCTGGCCGACGATAGTTTGCATAACGCCAGAGTTGCAGCCGATGGTGAGGCCTTGGAGCGCCTGAGGGTCACCCTTGGCCAGATCGTCGCGGTCGGGCCTGGCGTAGATATAGTAGCGCTCGGTGCCCTCGGGATTTGAGGAAAAGAGCAGCTTCTGCTCGCGTTCTGCCGAATACGAGATGTTGGGCATGAGGTCGATTTCGCCCGCCTCGAGCATGTCCATAAGCTCGGAGAAGGTGCCGCTAACGTATTCGTATTGCCAGCCCTTTGTGTAATACGAGAGGGTCTGGAGGTACTCGTAGCCCCATCCCGAGAGGCGCTCGCCCGGCGTGCCTTCCTGGAAGCCTTTGTTGTTGACGAGCCAGCCAACGCGAACCGTCTTGACCTGCTGGTCGGAGTCGGCGGCAAAGGCAGGGGCGGGCATGGCGGCGCTCAGTATGGCGAGCGCGACAAGCGCGACGGCCAGGGTGCGATATAGAGCCAAACGAAGGACGGCGGAAGGTTTCACATGAAATCCTATCGAGTCGAGACAGTATTACATAAGGATACCAGCTCAGCCTGCCCACTCAGCCGCCGCACCGCTAAACGGTTAGGTAGTCATTGGGGACGTTTTTAACTGACTAGTCGTTTAAGAACGTCCCCAATGACTAGTTCCGTTTGCGGGGGAGGCGTGGGACAATACCGAGCGAATGTGATTGGGCGTCTGGGAAAAGGGGTCGCGATGAACAAGTTGAGGACGCTTGCCGACGTGTTGCGCCAGGCTGGCTTTGCGCGCATCACGGGCCTGTTTCTCGTCTTCTATCTGCTGTGCTCGACGGCCGTCTGGCTGTCCGAGCCCACGACCCTTACGTTTGGCGACGGCCTCTGGTTTAGCTTTGAGACCGTATCGACGATCGGCTTCGGTGATATCCCGGCCGAGACGCCGGTTGCCCGCGCTATCACCGTCGTTTTGAGCGTCATCAGCATCTTCTACATCGCCATGCTCACGGGCGTGGCGGTGAACTACTGCAACACGCTCATCAAGATGCGCCAAAAGGACACCATGGCGCGCTTTATGGATGATCTGGAGCATTTGGAAGAGCTCGATCGTGACGAGCTTGCCGACCTATCGCGCCGTGTGCGCGAATATCGCCGACGCCAACGCTAGAACGGGCGCCGCGCGTCACGACGAGGGGGACTGAATATGAATATCACGGTATACCTGGGTGCCAGCGTCGGCAATGACCCGGCGTTTCTGCCCGCGGTGCAGGAGCTGGGCGACTGGATTGGCGCTAACGGACACGCGTTGGTATACGGCGGGTCCAAGTCGGGTCTGATGGGTGCGCTCGCCGATAGCGTACTCGAGGCAGGTGGACACGTGACGGGTGTTGAACCGAGCTTTTTTATCGAGGCCGAGTTTCAACATGACGGTATCGACGACCTCATCGTGACGAGTGACATGGCCGAACGCAAGGCCAAGATGATTGAGCACGGTGACGCGTTCATCGCCTTTCCCGGTGGGACGGGTACGCTCGAGGAGATTGCCGAGGTCATGTCCGCCGTGTCGTTGGGGCATCTCGATGCGCCGTGCATTCTGTACAACCTTGGGGGCTACTACAACGATCTTAAGGCGTTGCTCGAGCACATGATTGATAAAGGGCTTTCGAGCCCGAGGCGCCAGCACGGCATCTACTTTGCCGACGATTTGCGCGAGATTGCCTCGATTATCAACGGATAAGTCTTGAGCCTGCCCCACTATGACTCCCAATGGTGCCGTTTGCGGCGCAGACGGTTGGCTCGTTCGGGTAACGCTCGCTCTACAATAAAACGTATCTTTGCCGAATTTGACCACGGGAGGTCCCGATGGATAGTCTTGCAAAACCCAAAAACCGTGCGCTGTTTTTAGTTAGCGTGGCCGTGACCGGTGCGTTTGCAGGCGCCGCGGTCTGGCTGTTTTTCTTTGCGATGGAGCACGGTATCGACTATCTATGGACCGAGATCCCGCATATGCTGGGCGTCGCTTCGCCCGAGCTTGCCAGCGGCCCGTTTGGCTTTCTGCCGTACCCGTTTTTCGTCTGCCTGCTGGGCGGTCTGTTAATCGGTCTGTACGAAAAGATTACGGGCACCAAGACCGACGACCTCAACCAGGTGATGGCCAAGGTCAAACAAGACGGGCGCTACCCGTACGACAACCTGGGCAAGCTTTCGCTCGCGGCATTGCTGCCGCTGCTGTTTGGCGGAAGTATTGGACCGGAGGCCGGCCTGACCGGCGTTATCGCGGGTCTGTGCAGCTGGGTCGGCGACCGCATGCGCCGCTTTGGCGCCGAGTTTAGGGAGCTCACACTGTTGGGCACCCAGGCCGCGCTGACGGCGCTCTTTACCGCGCCCGTCTTTGGCTTTGTGGCGCCGCTCGCCGGTAGTGCCGACGGCCAGGGCGCCGGCGACGATGGGGATTCCGCGTCCGACGAGATCACCATCAAGCTGCCCAAGGCGCAAAAGACCGTGGTCTACGGCATTGCGATTGCCGGCGGTCTGGGCACTTACCTGCTGCTTGGCCAGCTTGTGGGCGGCGGCATGGGCATGCCGAGGTTCGAGGCCGCCCAGGTGGGTAACCTTGAGCTTGCCTGGCTTATCCCCCTGTCGCTCGTCGGCACGGTCTGCGGCTGGCTGTACTTTGTCTCGGAGCACGCGAGCGAGGCGTTGGCCCACGCCATAGGGGAGCGCCCTGTCGTCAAGGCCATGCTGGCTGGTCTGGCACTCGCCATCTGCGGCACGGTTTTGCCCTACACCATGTTTGCCGGCGAGACACAAGCCGATGTGCTCATGGAAACCTATCTGACCATCCCCGCCGGCGTGCTTATCGCGACCGGTCTTGTTAAGGCCATGCTGACGCCCGCTCTCATCAACCTTGGTTGGCGCGGCGGCCACTTCTTCCCGGTTATCTTCTCGGGCGTAAGCCTGGGCTACGGCCTTGCCGTCCTTACCGGCGCCGATCCGGTCTTTTGCGTCGCCGTCTGCACGGCGTCGACGATGGGTGCGGTCATGCGTCAGCCGGTCATGGTCGTGGGCCTGCTGCTCATGTGCTTCCTACTCAAGGGCATAGTCTGCATGATTATCGCTGCAGCCATCGCCGCCGGCATTCCGCTGCCCAAGCCGCTGCGCAAGTAGTACGGTGGCGCACGCCGGGGACATGCCGTTTGCCGCGGATTTGTGGGGAGAGGGCGATCACGCCCTTCGTTGATCAAGACTCGCGTGCTTACAGGTCGCGTGCCCGATAGACCTTGGTGCTGACGGTGCAGCTGATTGCACATAGCGCGAGGGCAAGTGCGGCGATGCCTGCACACAGACAGCCCAGAACGGCAGGGTCGGGATTTGCCCCGGCAATCGACATGAGCCAGTTGCTGATGGGGTTGGAGGAGCTCAGCGTGGCCATGGCAAGGCATCCGAGCAGGGCAAACAAGCCAACAGCTAGGCGCAGCGCCTCCATGTGTCCAAATCGAAAGAACAACGGCTGCGCCAGAAATACCATCATGAGTGAGATGAGCATCGAGGCTGCCGAGGCGATTGCGATCTCAAAGACGTTTTGTCCTGTCGAGGTCACGCCCGCACTGTTGAAGAGCGGAAGGGCGATGATGCTCAAAAGCACGGCGGCGCAGGCCATGATGGCCGAGAAGACAACGATGCACAGGTAGCGGGCACAAATAATGTCTTTGCGCGAGAGGGGCAGCGTTGCCCGATAGCGCTCCCATCCGTTTTGATTGTCGTAGCCGGCCAGCGAGCTCATGACCACGATGGGCGACATGGCACTGACCGCGCAGGCGCCGGCGCTCATACTGGCATCGCCATCCGATGCGTTGGCGAGGGTTAGTACGACGAAGATGAACAGGCCGACGCCCGCGATGCTCGGGACAAGCGTGCGGACGATGGCGAGCTCAGACATAAAGGCGCGTTTCATTTCGAAGCCCCTTTCAGTATGAGGCGAAGATAGTCATCAATGGTTGCCCGCTCGCAGGGAATCTCGGGGAAGGCCTCGAGCGCCTCGCGACGGTTGGGTACGAGCACGTCCACGCTATAGGCGTGGTGGGCGGCACGGGCGCCTTCGACGCAAGCCATAAGCTCTGCGGCCTGTGCTTGGGTGCAGTGGGCGATGCCGGCTCGGTCGGTAATGTCCTCGCGCGGCAGGTCAAACACAATCGAGCCGTTATCGATGCAGATGACGCGGTCGGCAGCGCGATCGAGGTCGGATGTAATGTGGCTCGAGAGCAGCACGCTGTGCTGGCCGTCGGCGACAAAGGCAAGCAGCTCATCAAGCAGTTCCTCGCGCGCCATGGGATCGAGGCCCGCGGTGGCTTCGTCCAAAACGAGCAGCTTGGCATTGTGGCTGAGCGCACAGGCGAGCTGCAGCTTCATGCCCATGCCGCGGGAGAGGTCCTTGACCTTCGTCTTGGGATCGAGGCCAAATCGGTCGATGAATCCGGCGAACGTTTCGCAGCTCCACGTGGGGTATGCCGGGCCTACGAGCTTCTCGACCTGGCCCACCTTGAGCGTGGAGGGGAAGGGACACGTGTCCAGGACAAGCCCGATGCGGGAGCGCAGGTGGCGCTGCGTCTCGTCGGGCGCGTTGGCGTCGCAGCGCTGTCCAAGCAGATGCACCTCGCCGGCATCGGGCTTTATAAGCCCAAGCGCGGCGCGAATGGTCGTCGTCTTGCCGGCGCCATTTGCGCCCACAAAGCCAACGATCTGGCCGGGCTCCACGGCAAGCGTGACGTCGCGCAGTGAAAAGCGGTCGCTCACGCGGCGCGATACACCTTTGAGTTCTAGCAACTTTTGCATGGTATAGCCTTTCTTGCAGATGGCTACTGCATGGTTTCGGGGGCTACGAGGTCGAGCATCTCGTGCAGCTTGTCGCGCGTGACGCCCAAGGCTTCGGCTTGGCTCGCCGCTTTCGCAAGCAGCTCTTCGATATGGCAGAGCTGGTTTTCGCGCAAGAGTTCTTGGTTGCCCTCGGCGACAAAACAGCCCTTGCCCTGCACGGTGCAGATAAAGCCGAGTTGCTCCAGGTCGGCGTAGGCGCGCTTGGTGGTGATGACACTCACGCCAAGATCGCTCGCGAGTGCACGGATGCTGGGGAGTTTGGCTCCCGCAGCGAGCGCGCCCGAAAGGATCTGAGCTTTGACTTGCGAGGCTATTTGCTCGTAGATGGGCTTGTCGCTCGAATTGGATAGGATGATGTCCACAGCGGCTCCTTAGCTGTTGGGCTACACGTGTATATAACCGGTAAGCACAGTGTATATACACTATGTACAGTTGTGCAAGAGGAAATGTAGGCTCGCCTGGCCCTTCGTTCGTTTATCTCGATCTGTAACATCTGGAGCCGATTTTGGCGGCTAGATGTTACAGATTGAGACAGACCCGACCTTCCTGCTCGTTCATCTCAATCTGTAACACTAGGGCCCGTTTTTGGTGGCTAGATGTTACAGATTGAGACATTGGTCGCCCGCTTGCGCGTTTGTCTCAATCTGTAACAGGTGGAGGCTCAAAACCCGTCATCCTGTTACAGATTGAGACGGCGTCGATCTTCCCAGCCGTTTATCTCGATCTGTAACATCTGGAGTCGATTTTGATGGCTAGATGTTACAGATTGTGACAGTCCGTAAGGCGGCTGCCCACTACGCAGCGAGCTCAGCTGATGAATTTGTCCTGATAGGTGCCCTGCGGCGAGGTTTCGCGGCTACAATGGTGCGGTTACATCGATGTAATGCACTCAATGCAAGAAAGGATCCGCATGGCAAGCCTGTCGGATGAAATCTCGTCGCGCCGCACATTCGCGATCATCAGCCACCCGGACGCCGGTAAGACCACGCTTACCGAGAAGCTGCTGCTCTATACCGGCAGCATCCAGACTGCCGGCTCGGTCAAGGGCAAGAGCTCGGCCAAGCATGCCGTCTCGGACTGGATGGACATCGAGAAGGAGCGCGGTATCTCCGTTACCTCCTCGGTGCTGCAGTTCACCTATAATGGCGCCTGCGTTAACATCCTCGATACCCCCGGCCACCAGGACTTCTCGGAGGATACCTACCGTACGCTTATGGCCGCCGACGCCGCGGTCATGGTCATCGACGGCGCTAAGGGCGTCGAGGCCCAGACCAAAAAGCTCTTTAAGGTCTGTACGCTGCGCCACATTCCCATCTTCACCTTTGTGAACAAGCTCGACCACGAGGCTCGCGATCCGTTTGAGCTCATGGAAGAGATCGAGAACGTCCTGGGTATCAATACATATCCCATGAACTGGCCGATCGGCAGCGGCCGCAACTTCCGCGGCGTGTTCGACCGTCAGACCCGTCGCGTTATCGCCTTTGAGGGCGACGGTCACGCCAACGCCACCAAGAAGGTCGCCGAGGTCGAGGCCGAGCTGGGCGATCCTTCCATGGATGAGCTCATCGGCGAGGAGAACCATAAGAACCTGATGGACGACATCGAGCTGCTCGATGGCGCCGGCGACGAGCTCGACTTGGATTCCGTGGCCTGCGGCAAGCTGAGCCCGGCGTTCTTTGGCTCGGCGCTTACCAACTTTGGCGTGGAGCCCTTCCTTAAGGAGTTCCTGCGTCTGGCCCCGACGCCGCGCGCCTATACCGATACGCTTACCAGCGAGCCGGTCGATCCCTGCCGCGATGACTTTAGCGGCTTTGTGTTTAAGATCCAGGCCAACATGGACAAGAACCACCGTGACCGTATCGCCTTTGTGCGCATTTGCTCGGGCAAGTTCGAGCGTGGCATGGATGCCTTCCACATGCAGGGCAACCGTAAACTCAAGCTGGCCACGGGCACATCGATGATGGCCGATGACCGCGCCATCGTGGACGAGGCGTACGCGGGCGATATCGTGGGCCTGTTCGATCCGGGTATCTTTAGCATCGGCGACACCGTGTGCTCCGGCAAGCGCCACGTGCAGTATCCGCAGATCCCGACGTTCGCCCCCGAGATGTTCGCTCGCATTACGCAGGTCGACACGCTCAAGCGCAAGCAGTTTGTGAAGGGTATGGAGGAGCTTGCCCAGGAGGGTGCCATCCAGATCTTCCGCGAGCTGGGTGCCGGCATGGAGAGCGTCATCGTGGGCGTGGTCGGCGTGCTGCAGTTTGAGGTGCTCGAGCGCCGTCTTAAGGCCGAGTACCGTGTTGAGGTTCGTCGCCAGCCGCTGCCCTATACGGACATCCGCTGGATCCAGAACGACCCCGACACCATCGATATCCCGGCCCTTTCGCTCACGCGCGACACCCTGCGCGTCGAGGACATGCGCGGCGGCAAGCTGCTGCTGTTCACGAGCCCGTGGAATGTGGACTGGGCAACCGACCACAACCCCGACCTTGTCCTGTCGGAGTTTGGCAACGTAGCGTTTTAGCGCATCGGCGCGGTGGACCTGCGGGGCTGCCGCGCCGGTTGCTTGCCTGATGCCGTGTGAGCGGCTATCATACCCACCGTCGTCTCAAGACCGGGGCGTCCGAGCAGTTCGGGTCCGATATCCTGCTCGTTAAACCTAAAACCAAAGGAGTACACAATGATCAAGAAGGTCATGGAGGACTATAAGGTCCTGTTGCGGAGCATTCCCGCGGCAACGGTTTCGCTGTTTTTCGTGAGCGTCATCATGATGAACCTGCTGGCCAACAAAGAGCTCATCAGCCTGCCGTATCTGGCACTCGATTGCGGCTTTGTGGTGAGCTGGGTTTCGTTTTTGTGCCAGGACATGATCTGCAAGCGCTTTGGCGCCAAGGCATCCATCAAAATCTCTATCCTCGCGCTGCTGGTCAACCTGGCTGTGAGCCTGTGCTTTTGGGCATGCTCGCTCACGCCCGGCATGTGGGGCGCCTACTACGACACGGGCATGATCGAGGTCAACAACGCCCTTAACGCCACCATCGGCGGCACCTGGTACGTGGTGCTGGGCTCTTCGCTGGCAATGCTCGTTTCTGCCGTGGTTAACTCCACGCTCAACCAGTCGCTCGGCCGTATGCTCAAAAAGAATAACTTTGCGAGCTTTGCCTTCCGCTCCTATGTGTCTACGGGTATTGGTCAGTTTATCGACAACCTGGTCTTTGCCATTGTGGTGAGCCATACGTTCTTTGGTTGGACCTGGGTGCAGGTCCTTATGTGCTCGCTGACCGGCGCTGTTGCCGAGCTGCTGTGCGAGGTCTTCCTGAGCCCCGTGGGCTACAAGGTCGTGCGTGGCTGGGAGCGTGAGAATGTGGGCGCCGAGTACCTCGAGCGTCACGCAACCGCCTAAGGAGCAAGCATGCGGGTTTTGATCACGGGCGCTTCGGGCGGTATCGGAGCCGCGTGCGTGCGGCGCTTTTTGGACGAGGGCCACGAGGTCGTGGGCTTTGATCTGCTGCCGGCGGCGATCGAACACGAGCGCTACCGCCATCTGATCGTTGATGTCTGCGAGCCGGACTCGTTTCCAGTTGACCTTGAACCCCAGGTAATCGTAAACGTCGCCGGTACGCAGGATTCGGCCGACGACATTGCCGCCAACCTGCGTGGCACCATCAACGTGACCGAGCGCTATGCCTTTGTGGGGGAGGGGCTTGCCGCCAAGCCGGCGCCGGCTATCAAATCCGTGGTCAATGTGGGGTCGGCGAGCGGGCATACGGGATCGGAGTTTCCCGCCTATGCTGCCAGCAAGGGCGGCGTTATCGCCTACACCAAGAACCTTGCAAACCGCCTGGCGCCGCAGGCCATCGCCAACAGTGTGGATCCGGGTGGCGTGATCACGCCGCTCAACCGTTGCGTGATGGAAGACGGGCGCCTGTGGAACCAGATTATGGAGCTCACACCGCTTAAGCGCTGGGCCACTGCCCAAGAGATCGCCGAGTGGATCTACTTTGTGGGCGTGACCAACCGGTTTATGACCGGGCAGAGCCTGCTGATCGATGGCGGCGAGGCCGGCCGCACCCAGTTTATCTGGCCCGAGTAACAAAACGCGCCCGATGGAAGCCGTCGGACGCGTTTTTTTATTTTTGTTTCTAGCCGAGACAGCCCCAGTCGATGGGGCTGCTGCCGTTTTGCTTGAGCAATTCATTGGCGGCGGAGAAGGGGCGCGACCCCATAAAAGCGGGGAGTTCTGCCGTGGCGCGGTTGGCCGAAAGCGGCGAGGGGTGCGTGGAGGCAAGGCAGAACTTGCCGGTTGCCTTGCCCGCGCCGATTGCGGCGAGCTTGCCCTCAACCATCTGTTGGGCAAAGCGGCCCCATGCCAAAAAGACGACCGGCTGGGGCAGCTGGCAGCAACGTTCGATAACGTAGTCGGTGAGCGTGCTCCAGCCCAGCTTGGCGTGTGAGTTCGCGGCATGCTCGCGCACGGTGAGCGTCGTGTTGAGAAGCAGGATGCCCTGTTGTGCCCAGGGGGTTAGATCTCCCGTGGCGGGAATGGGGCAGCCCAGATCGGCGTTGAGTTCCTTATAGATGTTGCGCAGGCTCGGCGGCAACTTGGTTTGCGTCACGGGAACCGAGAACGACAGTCCCATGGCCTGGTTGGGCCCGTGATAAGGGTCTTGACCCAAGATGACAACCTTGACCTGGTCGGCCGGCGTGTAGGCGAGGGCATTGAGGATGTCGTCTTGTGCCGGGTAGATGGTTTGCTCGGCACGCAAAAGGGCGATGCGCTCGAGCAGCTGGTTCGTAGTGTCACGTACCGGCTGCGGCGCATCGCCCAACCAAGTTGCTATGTTGCGGTCGCGAGTTGCAGCGTCCATGGAACTCCTTTAGGGCAGATGCTTTGTCGGCATCTATTGTAAAGGCGTCAGAGACCTTTATCCCGCGGCTGTATGAGGAGTGGGGCCTACGAGACGTGCTCGGGCGCTCCTGCCATACGAGCGTGTCCAAGTGCGCGAAGGCGCGGAAGCTCGACGGTTGCCACCATGACGCCGGTGAGGATGAGGGCGGCGCCAAAGAAGGCGATGGGGCTCAGGACCTCGCCGACCAGGAAGAACGAGAAGACGGCGGAGCAGACCGGCTCGAGCGAGAAGGCGAAGCCGGTGGTTTCGGCAGGTACGTGGGGCTGCACGAGCGTCTGGGTGATAAAGCCGTAGGCAGAGCAGATGAGTGCGAGCGCGACGACAACGACGATTTCGCTGGGCGTGCTGGGAAGCGTGAAGCCGCCAAAGGTGAATGCCGCGACGCCCGAGAACAAACCGCCAAAGCCCAGCTGCCAAACGCCCAGAGCCAGCGGATCGACTTCTTCGACAAACCGCTTGGCGACAATGATGTGTCCGGCGTAGACAAAGGCGGAGAGCAGCATGATGAGCGCGCCCGGGTTCAGGCTAGTGAAGTCGGCGCCCGAGAGCAGCAACATACCGCAGGTGACGATGGCGGTGCCGACGAGCACTTTGCGCTCGGGGGCGCGGCGCAGCAGGGCGGCGTTGGCAAACGGCACGATCACGACCGTCAGGCTCTGCAAAAAGCCGGCAGTGGAGGCCGAGGTGAGGCTGGAGCCCAGGCACATGCAGGTGAGCTCGGTTGCCATGATGGCGCCGATGATGGCGGCACGGACCATAAGGTCGCGGTTGATGCGGAAAGCGCGCTTGTGGAAGAGCAACAGGCAGGCCACAAAGGCGATGATGCAGCGCAACGCAACGATGCTCGTGGCGTTCATGCTGTCCATGCCGATCTTCATGAGGGGGTACGAAAAGCCCCATGCGACGGGAACGGAAAATGAGAGCGCGATTGCTTTTTTGCGATCCATGGGACTCCTTTTGTTACAGAACGGTTTCGCAAAAAGGATTCTGCTCCCAGATATGGATGTAGTAAAGCGAATGTATCTTCAGTATGATTAAGAAATACTAATGCTAGTAGAAAAAGCCCTGGCAAAACGTTTTACGGCTACATCGATGTGGAGGCACGATGGCATCGCGGTATCAGATTGTTTGTATGGTGGTCGATTGCGGCAGTCTTAAGGGCGCGGCCGACGAACTGGGCTATACGCAAAGTGCGGTGAGCCAGGCCGTCAAAGCGCTCGAGCGCGAGCTGGGTACCACGCTTATCGAGCGCGGTAAGCAGGGCGTTTCGCTTACGCGCGACGGTAAACAATATCTGCCGTTCCTGCGCCAGATTGTGACCGCTGAGGCCGAGCTCGAGGGCAAGCGCCAGGAGCTGCTGGGGCTCTCCTCGACTGATATTCGCATTGCGACATTTACCAACGTGAGTCGTACCGTGTTGCCACGCGTGATCCGCGACTTTGGTGCGCTGCACCCGGGCGTACGCTTTACCCTCAAGCAGGGCGATTACACGCGCAACGCTCAATGGGTACACGATGGCGTGGTTGATTTTTGTTTTACGGCACGCGGATTTACCGCGGGGCTCGAGAAGCGCGTGGTCTATCACGACGAGTTGGTGGCACTGCTGCCGGCTGCGCATCCGCTGACGGCAAAGGAAAAGGTGACGCTCGCCGACCTGGCGTCCGAACCGTTTGTGTTACTGGATGAGGGCGAACAGAGCCTGGTGCTCGATGCATTCGCGGCGCATGGGCTGTCGCCGCACGTGACGAGTGAGGTGACCGACGACTACACCATTATGGCGATGGTGGAGGAGGGCCTAGGAGTGAGCATGCTCTACCGTCGTACTGTGGAGGGCATGCGAGCCGATATTTGTGTGCGGCCCATCGTGCATGCCCCCTCGCGCGACGTGGTGGCCGCCTGGCGCAGCTGGGACACCATGCCCATCGCCACGAGGCGCTTTATCGACTATATGAGCTCTCATATTGTCAATTAATGACTGGCGTGACGTTGAGTGCGGTGTTTAGCGGGCAGTCGCTTTGACTTGGGCGGCGCGATAGGTGCGTGCTGGGTGGCAGAGCAATACCGCCACGACCATAAAGAATGCCGTGGTGCCCAGGCTGATGGGGTAGACCATCATGATGTTCGCAAAGGTGCGGAAGTGCGGGAACACGCAGAATACCCAATAGAAGCGAATGCCGCAGACGCAGATCATGGTGATGAGGGCGGGCATGAGCGAGATGCCAAAGCCGCGCAGGTAGCCGGACATGTTTTCGTAAAACATGCTAAAGGCGTATGCCGGGAAGATCGAGCACACGCGGATATAGCCGATCGAGACGATGTTGGGGTCGCTATTAAACAGCGCTAGGATCTCGCGCCCCAGACCGACGATGATAACGATGGTAGTGAGCGCGACGATGCCGCCTTCGACCAGGCAGACCTTAAGGGTCTTGGTGCAACGGTCGATCTGGCGGGCACCGTGGTTTTGCCCCACAAAGGTGGTGCAAGCCTGGCTAAAGCTGTTGAGCAGGTTGTAGCACACGTACTCCAGGCTCATGGCGGCGCTCGATGCCGCCATGACCTCGGTGCCCAAGCTGTTGATGGCGGACTGGATGATGATGTTGGCGACGGCAAAGACGGCGCTCTGGATGCCGGCGGGCAGGCCGATTTTGACGATGCGCCTGAGGGCGACGGGGTCTAAGCCTAAGTCGCGTGGAGTGACGCGGACGACGGAGTCAGTCTTGAGCAGACGGATAAAGAGCGTAGCGGCGCTGACGGTGTAGGCGATGGCGGTGGCGATGGCGACGCCCGCGACGCCCCAGTGGAGTACGGGGACAAAGATGAGGTCCAGGCCAATGTTGAGGACGGTGGACACGGCAAGCGCCTGCAGCGGCATGCGGGTGATGCCGACGGAGCGGAAGATCGCGGCCTCAAAGTTGTAAAGCAAAATCGAGGGCATGCTCAGCAAAAAGACGCGCAGGTAGAGCGAGGCGAGCGGCATGGTCTCGGCGGGAACGTTGAGCGCGGCGAGCATGGGCTCAGCAAAGATCTCGCCCAGCGCGATGACGACAAAGCCCACAAGCGCCATGAGAATCGAGGTGTGGACGGCGCGGCTGACCATGTTCTGATCGTTGCGGCCGATAGCGTTGGCAATGACCACGTTGGAGCCAAGCGACAGGCCAATAAATAGGTTGATCATAAGGCTGGTAAGCGGAACATTGGAGCCAACCGCCGCCATGGCGAGGGTTCCCTGGTCGCCTGAGAAGTTACCGATGATGACCGTGGCGATGAGGTTCGATAGCTGCTCCAAGATGCTCGTGGCGGCCACGGGGAAGGCGAACAGGGGAATATTGCGCCACAGCGATCCGGTGGTCATGTCAATGTGCTTAGATACGGTATCAGCCATACGCTCTCAATCTCTTATATGCGATTCGCAAGTTATTTGCGCAGACGATGATACTCCTAATGCATCTAATCGGCACTTAGGGGCGTTCCTTTTCTGTCGGCAACTGGGGACACTCCTTCAGACTAGTCATTGGACGTTCTTAAACGACTAGTCTAACAAGAACGTCCCCAATGACTAGGTGGGGAAGGCGTGCGACAATGGTGGGCGTTGTGTTGTCCGCGCTAAGGAGTTGCCATGTTGTTGTGTCCCGTTTGCCATGAGCCGTTGGTGGACGACGAGCGCGGTGCTGCATGTGCGGGCGGACACCGGTTTGACCGTGCGCGCGAGGGCTATCTGTATCTGCTGCGCTCGTCCAAGAGCGGCGACTCCATGGGCGATCCCAAGTCGCAGGCGCGCAGCCGTCGTGACTTTCTGAACCGTGGATACTATGCGCCGTTGCGCGATGCGATGGTCGAGCTGGTGCGCGAGCGGGTGTCTGAACGTGCCGCGTCTACGAACGGCCCCATGACCTTGCTCGATATTTGCTGCGGCGAGGGCTACTACACCAGCGCCATGGGTGCGGTGCCGGGCGTGGATGCTTACGGTTTCGACCTGGGCAAAGAGATGGTGCGCCTGGCCGCCAAGCGCGGCGATGCGACCTACTTCGTGGCCAACATGAAGGACATCCCCGTGGCTGATGGCGCCTTTGATATGGTGACCGAACTCTTTGCTCCCTTTAACGAGCGTGAGTTTTCTCGCGTGCTGGCGCCCGAGGGCTCGCTCTACACCGTGGTGCCGGGTGCCCGTCATCTGTTTGGGCTCAAAGAGGTGCTCTACGACACGCCATATCTCAATGACGAGAAGCTGCCGAAGACTACCGAGCTCGAGTTGGTCGGAACGCAGCGGGTATCTGCGAATATTACGCTCCAGACCCAGGCCGACATCGAGGCGGTGTTTCAGATGACACCGTACTACTACCGCACGCGCCCCGCCGACAAAGAGCGCCTGGCAAACCTGGACACCCTTCAAACCGACATCGACTTCATCATCGCCGAGTACCGCCACTAACCTACCAAAAAGGGACAGGTTTATTTTGGCAGGTTTTATCTGGGCAAATGCAAAGGGCCGACCGCGGAGATGTGCGATCGGCCCTTTTTAGTTGCTTGGCTGCAGAGGCTATGAGAAGCGAGCGCTTACAGGCGGTCCTTGTTCTCGGCCTTGACGGCGTGCGCCTGCTGAACAAAGAACAGGTCGTACACCACGATGACAAAGGCGCCAAAGTTGATGGCGTCGCCGCCAAACGCGGGAAGCGTGAGCACCGCCTGGGCAAGCGTGGCGACTGCAGCAACGATACCGAGCTTAAACGCGCCGTCAACCTGCGAAGGCTTGTTGGCACCCTTGATGCCCGCAACGCCCGCGGCAAGATCGATGAGGCCCTTGGCGACCAGCACGACCGCGGCGAGCATGGCGTTCGATCCGTAGGTGGACTCGAACTTGCCGGTCGCGATGCCGGCGATTCCCATGACGAGACTGGCGATGCCCAGAACAAAATAAATCAGGGCAAGGATTTTGAGTGTCTTGCGAGTGAAGCTCATGGCTGGTCCTTTCGATACGAGTACGCCAACCTGGCGCACCCTATGTGCTGCACATATGGTGAAGCACATTGTAGTTCAACGCGGCGATGCATGCGCCTGAAAGCGTCTCTTGCCTGCACGGTTCAACCTTTCAAAAAGGAAAGCTGGACGTAAGTCAAATCGATGGCAGCGCATGCGCGGCGCTGCGATGATGAGGCCATGGTAAGAGCTGGACCGAAGGAGGAGCCATGATGTACGGAGTCAAGCAAGTGGATGAGCCGCGGTCGCTGGGAAGGCGCATGAGTGATTCTGTGATCGCTGCCGTGTGCACGGGATTGATGGCGGTGCTTTGCATTGGGATGCTGTGGACCATGTCGCATGTGGGACAATAGCGGACGGTTGGGTGCCGACATCAACGGCGCTCACGTATCCGTATTGCTTGTGAAGGAGTGCCCATGGGCGTCGTCGATCCCTTTTCTGTTGCTCGGGCCGCGGGGCTTGAGCTGATCGGGAAGCCCGAGGGCCTTACGCTCACCGATGGCTCGATGGAGTTGCGAGCCGATTTTGCCCGCATGCTTCCACGTCTCAAGCAGGGTCGTCTGCAGCAAGAGCTGCTGGTAAAGGCTGCGCGCGCAAAAGGCATCGAGCAGCCATGGGCGATTGACGCCACGGCAGGCTTTGGCGAGGATTCGCTGCTGCTGGCGGCCGCGGGCTTTACCGTCGATCTGTATGAACAGGATTGCGTGATCGCAGCGCTCCTCAAGGATGCCTTGGATCGCGCGGCAGATGATCCGGCGCTTGCGACAGCCGTGGCCCGCATGCGCTTGCATGCGGGCGAGGATAGCATTGCCGGCCTTCGCCATACAGCTGAGCTGATCGGGCAGGGCGAGCTCACCGCTCCCGACGTGGTGTATCTGGACCCCATGTTTCCCGAGCGCACCAAGAGCGCGGCGGTGAAAAAGAAGTTCCAGCTCTTGCATCATCTGGAACAGCCATGTGCCGATGAGGAGACGCTGGTCGAAGCCGCGCTTGCGGTGCACCCGCGCAAGGTCGTTATCAAGCGGCCGATGAAGGGGCCGCTGCTTGCCGGCATTAAGCCGAGCTATCAGCTCGCGGGCAAGGCCGTTCGCTACGATGTTTTGGTGCCGCCGCGCCCGTAGCTTGCGTGCGATGGCCGGCGCTTCGCCAGCGCCGTGCCGATGCGGAGCCTATTTCCAAGGGTGCGACGTCAGATGCCATCCGCCGCAGTATTCGCATTTGTAGCAGGCAAGGCCGCGCCGTCCGCGGTTTTCGCAGTCGGCCATAACGGCCTCGGCCTCGGCGCGCGTGTCGTAACGGTTTTTGCGCTCGCACGACTTGTAGCGCCGGGCTTCATCGCGCTCGGCGTCTAATGCGTCGCGGCGCTCATCTTCGCGTGCAAACAGGTCGCTCATATCGCCGCCCGTGGCAGCGCCCAAAAACTCGCTTTTGGCTTTTGACCAGGCGGCTCGCTTTTTGC
>DXZZ01000024.1:18673-23662 GCA_019419425.1 Collinsella sp.
GTGGCAGCGCCCAAAAACTCGCTTTTGGCTTTTGACCAGGCGGCTCGCTTTTTGCTCCCCATCTGCTTCGCGCTCCTCTCCAAACGTTGGTATCATTGCTCAATCAAAGTGATACCAATAAACGTGAGGTCGCCGCGTGATGATCAGAAAAACCCTCGATACCGACATTCCCGCCGTCATGGCTATCTATGACGCGGCCCGCGCCTTTATGCGCGCGCATGGCAACGCCACGCAGTGGCCCGAGGGCACGCCTTCTGCCGAGCAGCTGGCTGCCGATATTGCCGCTGGCGGCAGTTACGTGTGCGAAGTCGACGGTCGCGTGGTGGCGACGTTTGCCTTTTTACCGGGCCCGGACAGTTCCTACGATGTGATCGAGGGCGGCCAGTGGCGCAGCGACGCCCCGTATGCCGTGCTGCACCGCGTGGCATCCGACGGCACCACGCATGGCGTCGCGGCTGCGATGTTTGCCTTTGCCAAGGAACGCATCGACCATCTGCGTGTCGACACACACCAAGACAACCTGCCCATGCAGGGCGCCATCGCCAAGGCCGGGTTTGAGCGTGCCGGCGTCGTGTATGTGTCGGACGGCACGCCGCGTGTTGCGTTCGACTGGCTGCGCGAGGCATAAAGGCCGAGTCACATACCAGCGTTTCATCGAAATGAAAATGGCCCCGAGTGGGGCCATTTTTGGTAAAACGCGTTGTTGTGGGGCTCGCGTTGTTACCGCCCCAGATGAGCCCAGGTAGACAAAAAGGGGAGGTGCCGGCTTTCGCAAGGCGCGAACCTACGAAAATCGCCGCGCGGCAACGCGGGGTGATGAGCTCGGTCCGGGGGATAGGGCCCGCTTCGCCCGCCGGCTCGTAAATTGTATCATCCAGTGTGGAGCGTGAACGCCCGTTGCCGCGTGCGATGGGCTCGTAATAAGAGGAGAGCCATGTCGAAGCAAGCGGTCGTTGGAATCTTGGCGCATGTCGATGCCGGCAAGACCACGTTGGCCGAGGCCATGCTGTTCAACGCGGGTCGCATTCGCAAACGCGGCCGCGTGGACGATGGCGATTCGCATCTGGATACTAACGCGATCGAGCGCGAGCGCGGCATTACGATTTTCTCGTCGCAGGCCGTGCTCGACCATGGCGATACCCACGTCATGCTCGTGGATGCGCCGGGGCATGTCGATTTTTCTGCCGAGGCGGAGCGCACGCTGCGCGCACTCGACTGCGCGATTTTGGTTGTGGGCGCCAACGACGGCGTGCAAGGGCACACCGAAACCCTGTGGCGCCTGCTTGCGCGTTATGACATTCCGACGTTCATCCATATCAACAAAATCGATTTGGAGAATCCCGGCCGCGATGTTTTGCTGGCACAGCTTGGGCAGCGTCTTTCCGAAGGCTGCCTGGATGCCAGTGAACTGCTGGCGGGCGGCGCCGTTCAGGAGGACGCTGCTGCGTTGGACGAGGCGGCGCTCGAGGAGTTTCTTGAGGCGGGTGAGCTTTCTGTCGCAACGCTGTCGCGCATGGTTGCCGAGCGCAAGCTCTTTCCCTGTTTTGCCGGCTCGGCGCTCAAGGACCAAGGCGTGGACGAGCTACTGGATGGCATATGCGCGCTGATGCGCGAACAGGCGTGGTTCCCGGAGTTTGCCGCGCGCGTCTATCGCGTCAGCCGCGGGGATCGCGGCGAGCGCTTGGCTTGGGTTAAAGTGACCGGCGGCACGCTGCATGCCAAGCAGATGATTGACGGGCGTTCCGGTGCCGAGGCATGGGAGCAGAAGGTCGATCAGGTACGCATCTATAACGGCGAGAAGTATGAGCTTGCCCAAGAAGTTGCCGCTGGCGGTATTTGTGCCGTAACGGGTCTTGCGCACGTTCGCCCAGGGGACGCTTTGGGCGCGGAACCCGCGTGCGATGCACCCGTCATTGCGCCGGTCCTTACCTATACGGTGCTTCCGGGCGAACACGATGTCCATGCGGTGTTCAAAGCGTTGACTGAGCTGGCGGATGAAGATCCCATGCTCGGCGTAAGCTGGAATACGCATCTAGAGCAGATTCATTTGCAGTTGATGGGCGCTGTGCAACTCGAGGTCGTGCAGCGGGTGTTGGCCGATCGCTTTGACCTTTCGGTTGAGTTTGAGTCTGGCGGCATTCTCTATAAGGAGACTATTTCGCAGCCGGTCGAGGGCGTGGGCCACTTTGAGCCGCTGCGGCACTATGCCGAGGTGCATTTGCGCCTGGAGCCGTTGCCAGCGGGTTCGGGCGTGCAGTTTGGCACCGTGACCTCGACCGACGAGCTCGATCTTAACTGGCAGCGTTTGGCACTCACCAACGCCATGGAGCGCGACCACCTGGGCGTGCTGACCGGCTCGACCATCACCGATGTGCGCATTACGCTCACGGGCGGCCGTGCGCATGCCAAACACACCGAGGGCGGCGATTTTCGCCAGGCCACGTACCGCGCGATTCGCCAGGGTTTGATGCAGGCGCGCGAGGCCGGCGTGGCGGTGTTGTTGGAGCCGTGGTATCGCTTTGAGCTCGAGGTGCCGGGGGAGTGCGTGGGCCGGGCGCTCTCGGATGCCACGCGCATGAGTGCCGAGTACGAGCCGCCGACGATGGCGGGAGACCGGGCGAAGCTTGTGGGTCGCGTTCCGGCATCCGAGGTGCAGGATTATGCGCTGGAGGTGGCTGCCTACACGAGCGGTCGCGGGCATCTGTACCTGGAGTTCGCCGGTTATGCGGCTTGCCATGATGGCGAGCGCGTCATCGAGGCGGCCGCCTACGAGCCCGAGGCCGATCTGCCCAACACGCCCGACTCGGTCTTTTGCGCCCACGGCGCCGGCTACAGGGTCAAATGGTACGACGTACCCGCTGCGGCGCACGTAAAGGTCGATCCCGCCACCTTCCGTCCCTGGCGAGCGGCAGACGCCGAGTTTTTCGGCCACATGTGACAAAGGGACAGTTCTTTTGTCACATGCTATTGGTATAACTCGGTACAAGTTGGTATAACTGTGGATAACGTTTGCCAATCCGAGGAGGCCGATATGAATCCAAATCCCTTTAAGCCCACAGCTGGTAAGCGGCCTCCGATACTCATCGGTCGCGAGTCGGTCATCGAAGATTTTGAGGAAGGACTCGACAACGGCGCCGGAGCGCCGGGCAGGCTCATGCTCATTACGGGAAACCGCGGCTGTGGCAAGACGGTTCTCCTGAGGGAGCTGCAACGTCTGGCCGGCGAGCGCGGATGGGCGGTTGTCTCCGATTCCGCTTCGCTTGGCTTATGCGACCGCTTGGCCGACGCACTTCGCTCGAATAAACCCGTTGTGACGTCAATGGAGTTTGGGCCGTCATTTGGCCGAATGTCGGTCGAGGCGGCGCGGGCAAAAGGCGAGACGTTGCGAGGGCTGGTCAACGAGAGGCTCAAGAAGCTCGGTCCAGGTAAGGGCATCCTGTTTGCGATTGACGAGGCTCAATCGGCGTCTATTGAGGAGCTGGCGGCCCTTGCCGTTCTTTATCAGCAGGTGCTGGGAGATCAGGATGCCACGGGCTTGCCCGATAGCGACCAGCGCGGTCTTGCGCTGGTCTTTGCCGGCTTGCCCAGCATGGTTGACGATCTGCTTGAAGAGCCGAGCGTGACGTTTTTGCGACGTGCCCAGCAGCGTACGTTGGGGACGATTTCTTTGCCCAAGGTGCGCGATTCGTATATCCAGACGGTCGAGTGTGCCGGTCTTTGCGTTGATGCGGGGACGGCGGACCTTGCAGCGCACAAGAGCATGGGGCATCCCTATATGGTTCAGCTGGTGGGATATTACATGTGGCGGTCTGCTGTCCGGCGTGGCTCGCAAGTCATTGAAAGGCGCGATGTCGAGGATGGCTATGCAGATGCTGTCTCCGAGTTCTACGAAGCGGTTGACGCGCCTCTGTATTACGGGCTGCGCAGTCCGCAGCGCCTCTTTGTCGAGGCTATGGCGGTTGACGAGGACAAGCCGACGCGCATGGCGGATATCATTGAGCGCTGCGACCGCACCCAGAGCTGGGCGAGTAAATATCGCGCAAGCCTGATTCGCGAGCGCGTCATCGAGGCTGCCGGATACGGCCTCGTCCGGTTTAGCGTGCCCATGCTGGGCGAGTACATTCGCGATCGTGTTTTATGGCACGAGTGATGTGACAAAGGGACTGTCCCTTTGTCACATTCGATCAATAGGAAGGGGAGCGATGACGGTGTCGCAACAACCAAGTGCTATCGAGGTGCGCGGCGCGCGCGTCCATAACCTCAAAGACATCGATATCGATATTCCGCTGGGAAGGCTTGTGGGTATTGCCGGCGTGTCGGGCTCAGGCAAGAGCTCGCTGGCGCTGGGGGTTCTGTATGCCGAGGGCTCGCGTCGTTATCTGGAGGCGCTCAGCACTTATACCCGCCGTCGTCTGACGCAGGCCGAGCACGCACAGGTGGACGAGGTGCTGCACGTGCCGGCGGCGCTCGCATTGCATCAGCGCCCCAGTGTGCCAGGCGTGCGTTCGACCTTTGGTACCATGACCGAGCTCAACAACAGCCTGCGCCTGCTCTTTAGCCGCTGCGCCCATCACGTGTGCCCGCATTGCGGGGCGCGCGTGGAGCCGAGCCTTAACGTGGCCGCGGGCCTGTCGCTCACATGCCCCGCATGCGGGCGCGAGTTCTATGCGCCGGGTGCCGAGGACCTTGCCTTTAACAGTGGCGGCGCGTGTCCTACCTGCGGAGGCACCGGCGTCATGCGCGAGGTGGACGAGGCGAGCCTGGTGCCCGACGAGTCAAAGACCATCGACGAGGGAGCGGTGCTTCCCTGGGGCACGCTGATGTGGGATCTGATGAAGCAGGTGGCCGGCGAGATGGGCGTGCGCACCGACGTGCCGTTCAACCAGCTCACGCCTGAAGAGCGCGATATCGTGTTCCATGGCCCGGCAGTTAAGAAGCACATTCTCTACGTTCCCAAAAATGGCGAGGGCGCCACGCCGCTCGACTTTA